>NZ_MIBU01000021.1:0-21961 GCF_001830725.1 Sulfuricurvum sp. RIFOXYD12_FULL_44_77 | reverse complement strand
CAGGCGGCATTGATCTATGCTCCCGATGCACATTCCAAAATCCGTGCCAGCGTATCGCAAAAAACCTATATGCCCTCTATGAAAGACCGCTATTCTCGTAGGTTGAATAGTGCAGTACCGAACGTCGATCTCAAAAACGAAGTCGCCACCCACTACGAACTCAGCTACCAGCAACAGCGCGGCGAACTCTCTGCCCGTATCAACGGTTTTTTCACCCGCGTGGATGATGCGATCCAAAGCGTCGTATACGCACCCAATCCCGCCTATCTCCAAAACCAGAACGTCGGAAGTTTCGATCATCGCGGTATCGAAACGGAGCTAAATTACAAAACCGATACCTTTGAGACCGGCGGTAACTACACCTACATCTCGGTCAAAAACCGTACCGATGAGAGCGTCAAACGTGTCGATGTCCCCAAACATCAACTCTTTGCTTTCGCCCAGAGGGAACTCGGAGGCGGTTTTTCACTCTATGGAAACATGAAATTCCGCAAAGGCTCGTATGAGCAAAAAGCCGATAAAACCTACGTCATAAACCCGACATTTACCACGTTCGATCTCAAAGCGATTTACAAAGCGACCGATGCGATCACCGCCGAAGTGGGGGTCAAAAATCTCACCGACAAACTCTATGCTTATGATCTGGGCTTCCCGATGGCGGGACGTGAGTTTTTCGCCAACATCGGGTATACGTTCTAATGCGTAACCTCCTCACAGCGGTAACGTTTTGGTTGATCGCGACCATCACCCTATCCGCTTCCGAGCAACCTATTCGGGTTGCCGTCATCGGCGGGATGACGATGAGCGGGTTGTGGCAAAAAGTGGCCGAATCGTTTGAATCGACCCACCATATTCCGCTCGAAGTCGTTATCACCGGCACCAAACATGAACTGGATGCGTATACCAGATCCCATCCGGTCGATTTGATCACCATGCACTCCAGCGATACGATGGTGGAGCTCGCTTCGGAGGGGTATGTCGAAAAGCTCACACCGTGGGCGCACAACGCCCAAATGATTATCGGTGCCGACACCAATCCGGCAAACCTAACAGAAAAAGAACCCCTATCCTCGGCATTGTCAAAAATCGAGCGCTCAAAAGCCCCTTTTTTCATCCATGCCAGCGGCGGAACGTTTGAGGTATACGGGGAATTGGCACATGCCTACTCCTTTGAGCCGGAGGAGCCGAACCTCATTTTTACCGCTAAAAAAAGGGGGTTCATGAACGATGTCGTCGAGAAAAACGGCTATACCCTCTATGGTGTCATCCCCTTTGTGATTCAAAAACAGCACCATCCACGGATCAAAGGGTTTATTTTCGATGATCCGAAACTCAGACGCCCCTATCTGGCGGCAGTAGGAACTCCCTCAAAAATCACTCAGGAGCGATATGAAAAAAGTTTGAAGCTGCTCAACTTTTTGACGTCGGAATCAACACAGAAGCTGGTGAAAGATTTTCGGATTGAGGGGTTTGAAGATATACCGCTCTTTTTTCCGAACACGCAATCTCACAGCTCACAAACCACCCAAATACAAACCAAGGAATTACCATGAAAAACGGATTACTCATTCTATTGTTGGCAACAACCTTATTCGCCAAAGAGGCGGTTCTGCCAAGTGAACTCTCAGCGTGGAAAGCTCTCTCCTATATGGGTTCAGCCAAAAATCCCCAAGAGCTCCCAAACGCAACTCTCACACTCAATACCGCATCGCTTGTCGGTTTAGTCCCGACTCCGAAAATCCAATACGTCGCCCGACCAACCAATGAAGGCGGGACAGTGAGTTACGGCGGTCTCTTTCAAATCACCCTCAAAGAGAAGGGACTTTATCGCGTTGTACTCGCTAACGCATCTTGGATTGATTTGATCAAGGACGGAAAACCTGCACCCTCTGTAGCACACGCACAAGGTTCTGAAAATTCCGGTATACGAAAAATGGTGGATTACAACCTTGATGAGGGTACCTATACCCTCCAGCTCTCCGCAGGAGCCGATACGAAGAGTGCCCTCTTGGTCACTAAACTCAAATGAGTGCTATTGCCATGATAAAATATATTCTTACCATCGGGATCTACTTACTCGTAGCGCAACCTGCGCTACAGGCGCAATCAGCACAAGATACCGCAGAGCACAAAGCCCAAATCGAACTAGGTCGCCGTTTATTTTATGATGCCGACCTCTCGATCAATGGCACGATGTCGTGCGCAACCTGTCATGAACAAAGACGCTCCTTTGCCGATGGCAACCAAGCCCATCCCGGTGCATTGGACGATCCCGGAAAACGAAATGTCCCCGGGCTGGCAAACATAGGTCAGTTTAAAAACCTCACATGGGCGCATAATCATCTCAGTGGTTTGGCAGAACAATCCCTAATGCCGATTCGCGGAACCAACCCTGTCGAGATGGGGATGAACGGCCACGAGGATCAAATAAGAAAACGCTTAGGTCAAAACGGCTGTTATCAAAAACTCTTTTTACTCGCATTCCCAAAAGAAAAAGGCTCAATCCATTTCGGTACTGTTTCCAGAGCCTTGGAGAGCTTTCAAAAAACATTCATTTCAAATCAATCTCTCTATGATCAAATGATGGAAAAAGGGACTTCTTTACCGACCAAAAATGCTCAAAGAGGAAAAAACCTGTTTTTTGGAGCGGCAAAATGCAACACGTGCCACACAGCACCTCTTTTCAGCGATGATGCTTTTCATCAGGTTCAGCCACGAGAGCAAAATACAGAGCAGAAAACCACAGATTACGGCCTATCCGATGTCACCGGAAACCCCAAAGATAAAAACATCTTCCGTACACCGAGTTTGAGAAATGCCGCATTGACCTCTCCGTACTGGCATGACGGGAGTGCTAAAACACTTGCCGAATCGATCCAAAAACATGATTTGAAAACCAATCAAACATTGAGTCATCAAGAGATGACTGAGCTTGTTGCTTTCATCGATACCCTCAGCGATATGACCTTCGTCAATAATCCAAAATACGCCAAACCGAGTAAAAAATGCCCATACTAAGTATTCAGGTAATGGATCGTTTTAGATATAATAAAGGATCAAAAAGGACTATTAATGTTTCTTGAACCGATAAACTTTCCCGCGATGTACAAAGAGCATAAAGCGACCACCGATTTCAAAGCAAAAACGAGCAGCGACTGGGATGAGAAGTCTGCCGATATGGCACTTTCTACTATCAACAGCCCCTACGTGGAGGATTTTATCTCCCGTATGAACATCACCGGAGATGAAGTAATCCTCGATATCGGATGCGGGCCTGGGGCACTCACAATCCCGTTGGCGAAAAGAGTCAAAGAGGTGATCGCCATCGACTTCTCCGCCCAAATGCTCGAAGAGCTTCGTGCCTACGCCGCGCGCGAAGGGGTTACTAATATTAAAACATATCATATCGGTTGGGACGATGACTGGAGCCACTTGCCGCAAATTGACATCGCCGTCGCATCACGCTCAATGGAGGTATCTGATGTCGAAGCGGCGCTGGCTAAAATGTCGGCTCATGCATCAAAAGCGTGCTATCTCACCTACAAGGTCGGGGGAAGTTTCGTCGATATGAATATCCTCGATTTCATCGGCAAAAAGGTCAAAACGAAACCTGATTACTGGTATATCCCGATCATCCTCTACGCCCAAGGGTTCCTTCCCCGTGTCGATTACATCGAAACAGGACGGGGCAGTGTCCGTAGCGGGAGTGAAGAGGAGTTCGTCGAATCGCTGATTTGGAGCATCGGAAGCCTCGAAGAGGAACAACGGAGTAAAGCACGAGAGTATTACCGTGACATCATCGTGGGACAAAACCGCCCTCCCCGTGCCGTTAACTGGGCATTTATCGGTTGGGAAACATCCCTATGATTACCCTTAACGATTCTGAACTGGAAACACTGCTAAGCGAAGACGTCCCTTACGGCGATCTCACGACCGCATCGTTAGGGATCAGTGACCAACGCGCCCGCATCACCTTCTCGACCCGCGAACGCCCTCTCGTCGTCTCGTGCACCGAAGAATCGGTACGATTGTGCGGACTCTATGGTTTGGAAATCGACGGCTTTGTAAAATCGGGAACTTTGGTTCCGCCAAAAAGTGTTTTTCTCGAAGCCCACGGCGAAGCAGGCACTATCCACCGCATCTGGAAAAGCGTCCAAAACCTCCTCGATTACGCGAGCGGAATTTCCACCTACACCCGCGAAGCGGTACTCTTGGCTCGTAGTATCAATCCTGATATAGTGGTCGCCACCACCCGCAAAACGACCCCGTTTACGAAAAAAATCGCCATCAAAGCGGTCGAATCGGGAGGTGGGGTAGCCCATCGTCTTGGACTATCCGAGAGCATCCTAATCTTCGATTATCACCGTGTTTTCTTCCCTGCAGAAGAGGCATTTAGCGAAGCCATGTGCAAAGCTAAAAAAGCGAACCCTGAGAAAAAAATCGTCATCGAAGCCTCTGACATTGCCGAAGCACTCAAATTTGCCCGTCTTGGAGCGGACATCCTCCAGTTAGAGAAACTTCCCCTCACCAAACTCGCCGATGCCGTCCAAATCTTGCGTGCCGACTACCCCCATATCACGTTGATCGCCACGGGGGGAATCAGTGCCAAAAACATCGCCGAGTATGCCGGCAGCGGAGTCGATATGATCGTCACCTCCTCGCCCTACAGCGCACAACCTGCCGATATCAAAGTGAAAATAGAACCGCTATAATATGAATACTGTCTTGAAAAAGGAAAATGGATGACGAATGACGAATTAGCTCAAAAAATATTAAATGACATCCAATATATAAAAGACAAAGCCGAAGTTTTTCAAAAAAAATTAGTCGATTTCAAATTAGATGAAAATCAATTCAAAGAAATTCGATCTGTATTAAATTATTTCAGAACTGCTGATTTTACATTTATCTCAACCCTAAATAATCAAGAAGGATTATTAAATTTTGAAAATCTTTTTTCTTCGTACAAAATTTCGATTGAAACATTTCTTGATAATGCGACCCAACAAAGATTGAATAACTTTGTTATTCATAATACTAAAGTATATGCATATATGGGAGATATAATTAATGCAATGAAAAAAGAATTTACTCCTATTGATTCAAAAACTAAAACTAATGAACTACAAGAAATATATCAAAGAATTGAAACCTTAGAAAAAAAACCTGACATACTTATTGAAGAAGCACAAAATAGATTCAATGAGATTGAAAGGTTAGAATCAATAACAAAAGGAAGGGAAGAGAAATCTACTGAAATTTATGAAAATATTCAAAAAATTGCAACTAAATCAGAGCAAAAAGCACTCGAACTTATTTCAACTCTTGAAAAATTACGCGATAAAGAAATCTCAGTTGAATTAGCAATTCAGCTTGAAGAAAAATGCAAAATTCTAAAAAAAGACAAAGATCTTCCTTTTCGGAATATGAATCTATTTATTGTTGCAATATTTTTGACAAATATTTTACTTTGGATACCTTTGATTCAAGAAAAACTCAACATCCAAAATATTGAATTTTGGCAACATTTTTTAGTTGCTTTTTCTCTTAATATTCCTTGGTTTGCTATGTTCGGATTCAATGTAAACGAATATACAAAACTTAATAAGCTTCATGAAGAATATGAATTTAGAAGAATATCTGCGATTACCCTCTTCAACAACTATTCTCAACTAATCAATGAACTTCATTTAACAAAAGAAGATTTACATGAATCGCTTAAATCATCACTAGATAAAATCTTCGATAACCCCGTCCACAGTATCTACGGCGACAAAAGCGGAGATAAGAACATAGGTCTCGATCAACTTGAAAAAATAACATCTATTATTGAAAAGATGAAATCTAAATAATGAAACCGACATCTAATATTCCATTTTTTGATTCCGTTATCTCTCTTTTAGAGAATGCTCGCCGAGAAGTTTTAGGTCATATTAATACCACGATGGTAGTGACCTATTTTGAAATCGGACGAAAAATTATTGAAGAAGAGCAAGAGGGAAGCGAGCGTGCACAATACGGTAAGCACCTGCTAAAAGAGCTATCAAAACAGCTAAGTGAAAAATTTGGACGGGGATTTTCAGTCGATAATCTCCAAAATATGAGACTGTTTTATCTTACCTATTCAAAATATGAGACACTGTCTCGTAAATTCAACCTCAGCTGGTCACACTATCTCTTTTTGATGAAAATAACGAATATTGAAGAGAGAGCCTTTTATGAAATCGAGGCAAGTGAAAACCGATGGAGTCTTAGAGAATTCAAACGACAATACGACAGTGGTTTATATGAACGACTACGCCTCAGTCTAAATCAAAATGCAATTCATAAGCTCTCAACGCATGGACATATCATTGAACAACCCGAAGATACAATCAAAGATCCCTACATCTTAGAGTTCATCGGGTTACCAATCCTCCAACACTACAGCGAATCTGAATTAGAAAAAAGATTAATCGAAAAACTGGAGCACTTTTTACTTGAGCTTGGAAAAGGTTTTACTTTTGTTGCACGTCAAAAGCGGATTACTCTCGAAGAAAAACATTTTTACGTTGATCTCGTCTTCTACAATCGGATTTTAAAGTGTTTCGTCATCATTGATTTGAAAATCGGAGAATTAAAACATCAAGACATCGGACAGATGATGATGTATGTCAATTATTTTGACAGATTTGAGAAATCAGAAGATGAAAATAAAACAATCGGGATTATTTTATGCAAACAAAAAAGCGACACACTCGTTGAATTAACTTTACCGGAAGAAAACCAACAAATTTTTGCTAGTCGATATTTAACCGTTTTACCAAGTAAAGAAGAACTACAAAAACTTATTGAAGAAAAAGAAGATTATTTAGAATGAACACCCTCCCCGCAACCCTAACCGCCATCACCGCCTCCAAGCACCTCAGTATCCTCACCGTTGCCGTGGGGGAGGATAACTTTTACCTCCTACTCGCTGAACAGTGTCATGATGCGATAGGAGAGCCTCTGATGTTGGCATTCAAAGAGACCGAAGTGATCCTCGCCTCAACCCCCACTGCTACGACTGCCAATATTCAGCGCGCCGTAGTCAGCAAAATCGAGCAAGGGAGCGTCCTCTCCCAAATCACCCTCACCTATCATGAGATGAACCTCATTGCGTTAGTCCCTACATTAATGTTTAATACCCTCACGATACGTGAAGATGATGAAATATGCTGGATGGTACAACCCTCTGAAATATCTCTATTGAGAGGCACTAATGGAATCTGAATTCATCAGTACGATGGTGCTCACCTTTAAACTCGCCGCCGTTACCACCGTGATCCTCCTTATCATCGGGATTCCCCTCGCATCGTTTTTGGTCTTCTCCAAAATGCGGTTCAAAAGCATTATCGAAACGATCGTGAGCATGCCCCTCGTATTGCCTCCCTCCGTACTAGGCTTTTATCTCCTCCTCGCGTTCAGCCCCGCTTCCGCCATCGGGAGTTTTTTGACCGAACACGGAATCCGCTTAGCGTTTAGTTTCGAGGGGTTGGTGATCGGCTCCGTCCTCTTTAGCCTCCCGTTTATGGTTCATCCGATCCAATCGGCGCTCTCAGGGGTTCCAAAGACGATCTTCGAAGCCTCGTATACCCTCGGAAAATCGAAACTACAGACAATGATGCGGGTGATTCTTCCGAGTATCCGTCACGGAGTGATCTCAGGGATCGTCCTCGCCTTCGCCCACACCGTCGGAGAGTTCGGGGTGATATTGATGATCGGGGGAAATATCCCCGATGAAACCCGTGTCGCCTCCATCGCCATCTATGACGAAGTCGAATCGCTCAACTATGCCTTAGCGCATCAGTATGCCCTCACCCTCTTTGTCGTCACCTTTGCCATCTTGCTCCTCGTCTACACCCTCAATAAAAAATCACTCGGGGAGATTCGATGATAACGGTCAATATCAAAAAGCATCTCGATACCGCCGAGGGGGTGTTAGAAGCCCATTATGAGCTAAGTATCACCGACGGCGAGTTTCTTACCCTGTTTGGTTCTTCGGGAGCAGGAAAGACAACTCTGCTACGCATGATCGCGGGTCTCGAAAAACCCAACAGCGGAGTGATCGACGTGGACGGTGAAGTATGGTTTGATTCGGAACGCCGTATCAATCTCCCGCCCCAAAAACGGAGTATCGGTTTTGTCTTCCAAGACTACGCCCTTTTTCCGACGATGAGTGTCCGTGAAAACCTTCTCTTCGCCGCCGAGAATCCAGCGCAGCGTCGAACCGTGGATAAGCTGATTGATCTCGTCGAACTCTCACAGCTCTCCGACCGTCTCCCCGCAACCCTCTCAGGGGGACAAAAACAGCGTGTTGCCCTCGCCCGTGCGCTGGTGCGTCATCCGAAAATACTGCTCCTCGATGAGCCCCTCTCGGCACTCGATCCCGCTATGCGGACAAAGCTCCAAGATGAACTCTCCCTGATCCACTCCCGCTTAGGGGTGACGACCCTGCTCGTAAGCCACGATATCGCCGAAACCGTCAAACTCTCCGACCGTCTCGCGTCGGTGGTTTCGGGACGGATAGAGCGACTCTGCCCACCGATGGAGTTTTTCTCACCCCAAACCCTCAGCGGTAAACTTCAGTTGATCGGAGAGGTGCTCAAAATCGAAGAGGACTTCCCTGCCATCATCGTAACACTGCTCGTAGGCTCCTCCGTCGTTCGCACCGTCCTCAGCTCTGCCGAAGCTTCAGAGCTATGTGTGGGAGGACGCGCTATAATTTCAACCAAAGCGTTTAACCCTATTCTCATACCGCTACCCTAAGGAATAACTATGACCATCAAAAAAGACTGCATCGTCACTATCGACTACCACATCAACGACACCGAAGGAAACCTCCTCCACGAAGAAGAGGAATCTCTTGTTTACCTCCACGGTAACTACGGTCATATCTTCCCAACGGTTGAAGAAGCACTAGAGGGAAAAAGTATCGGAGAGTCGTTCAAAGTGACGCTATCGGCCGATAAAGCATTCGGAATTTATGACCCTTCATTGGTTGTTACTGAAGCCCTTAGCGAACTGCCGGTAGAAGTAACTGTCGGGATGGAACTGGACGGATATTTCGAAGAGGATTCTGAGGATGTCATCATCTACACCGTCAGTGAAATAGAGGGCGATCACGCAACTCTCGATGGAAATCACCCACTTGCGGGGATGGATCTCATTTTCGAGGGAACCGTTTTAGATATTCATGAAGCGACACCCGAAGAGATCAAAGAGGTACAGGAATTTCACCACCAGCATTAATCCCCATCATCCCCCGCCCTTTCTCGGATAAAAACGGGGCGATATGGATTTTAAACATCGCCTCTTTCGTCTCCCATATCGACTCACGACTCACGTCACCATCCATCGAAACAAACACTTGCCAATACGCCGTTACAAACCAATAGAGCTTAGCGCGCAGAGGTATCTCATCTTTGGCAATATTTTGCAGAATCTCTTCACTGATCAGGAATTTAATGACCCCTGCTATCTGGTTGATACGCTTCTCCTGATTGGCGACAAACGCCCTTTTTAGCTCACTATCGAGTGCCATCAACACCGGAGCATCCCGCATTAAAAATCGATATTCCCAAAACAGATCGCCGTAATAATCGAACGACTCATCCAATATATTTAGAGGATTGTCGGAAGTGATCATTTTTTCAAAACTCTTTAACGATTCGATGCGCTCCGACATTTCGGCATAGATTTCTCGGATAATCTCCTCTTTGTTGCGGTAGTGATAATAGAGGTTTCCCGCAGAAATTCCCGCCGCTTTAGCGATATGGTTGGTCGTGATAGAGAGGGAATCTTGGGCATTGAACAGCTCTATTGCGGTATTTTTGATCCGCTCTTTAGTCGTTATCTTTTTTGGCTTTGTCATGGGAAAATTCTACCATATTTAGAGTACATATACGAATAATATTTTATATATTAGAGTATTTAAACTAATTTTAAGATTTAATTTAGAAAATTGAGACTACTATGCACCTATCTGATTGAATGAGGTGTTAGCGTATGGTACAGGGAAAACCGGGAGATGGATTACCGCGAGGAGAGTTTTTACTGATTCGGCTCTTGCTGATTCCGATGGTACGGACATTTTTTACATGGCACGTCGCTTTTTGGCTTTTTAAACGCGAAGCCCGTATCATCATCTCCCTCTTGGAGGAGTTAGAGGAAGGGGAGCGCTTACGACAGGTCGTTATCGACAAAACTTTCGCCATAGAAGATCACTCACGCCAATTTTCCCTCAATATGGTAATCGAACACCTCTGCATCACGGGGCGTAAAGTAATGGGGATCATCACGGCACTCACTGAGGAGAGAGAGTTTAATGAAGCCGTCACGATAGAGGGGGTAAAACCGTTCGAAAACCGTTCAGGCACACTGGAAGATTTTAAACTCTTTATCAATGAGTACAAAATATTTTTTACCGCATTACCGAAGCACCAATCCACAATGACTAAACCCCATCCTTGGTTTCGATCGTTTAATAATTTCGACTGGAACGCCTTTATGTATATGCACACCTTTATCCATCGCCGACAGATCGAATCAATACTAAAAGCACTAAAGGAGAGACGATGAGCAACACTCTCGGAACGATATTTCGTGTCCTAGGTTTATTTATTCTTTTAGTAAGCGGATGGTTTTTAGCGCTAACGGCACTCTATTGTTTAGCCATTTTGATAGTCGGAAGCACTTTTGACTGGAGTCATATAGGTGTATTATTGGGTGCGGTTGTACTCGTGAGGATGTTCTATCCCCGTAACGTCTTTAAGTGGTGAGAAAAAACATTAGCACTCACATTTCATATCGGAGGCTTTGAATCCCTCACTGATCTGTCGATGGGTGAGAAAAAACTCATCAACTACCGCGCGAAAGTGGAGAGGATCATCGATGCGGTTGACGAGATCACGCAGCGCCGATGCCCCCTCGTACCCTTTGGAGTAGGTATGAACGTGTTTACGGAACGTCACGACACCACGTGCGCCGTAACAGCTCACCATACCGTCCAAATGCTCCATTATGATTGCGTGTTTAACCATCAAATCGACCGTAGCACTGCCGGTTTTGAGTTGATGGAAAATCCATGGTGCACCCACCGCTCCGCGACCGATCATCACACCGTCCGCTTTCGTATGTTCTAGCACCCATTGCGCCTTCTCAAAGGAGTCAATATCACCGTTGGCAATCACAGGAATACCGATAGCGGCTTTGATCTCTCCGATCGCGTCATAATCAACAGGGGCTTTGAATTTACCCGCACGGGTACGTCCGTGAACGGCAAGAAAATCGGCACCGCAGCTTTCGACGAGCTTGGCAATTTCGATATGGTTTTTCGATTCAAATCCCAAACGGATTTTGACACTGAGGGTCGATTTGTTCGATGTTTTTTTAATCGTCTCGATAATACGTGCCATACGGGGTAAATCGTTCAATAATGCACTTCCTGAACCGTGACAGACGATCTTAGGGACGGGGCATCCACAGTTAAGATCAATAATATCAATATCATCGATCGTATTTAACACCTCTACGGCACGTCGGACAATATCCTCTTCCGCTCCGGCAATCTGAACCGAATAGGGATCTTCATTGGGGCTTCTCTCCAACATACGAATCGTTTTAGCTGAACCGTATGCGAGGGCATTGGAGCTGATCATCTCACTCACCGTCAGATCGGCACCGAATTTTTTGACGACATTGCGAAACGGCAAATCGGTGTATCCCGCTAATGGGGCAAGGGCATAAATAGGAGTAGAAAAGTCAAGTTTGGGAGTCATTATGTACCTGTAAGACGATTATTCTCGCCCTTTAGGGCGAAGCTTCAGTGCCATAGTGGCAAGCGTAGCTATAGGGGTTTTACTCCTATAGCGTTCAAAAAATGTTAACTGCGACGTAAAAAGATCGCAATATCGTAGTGCTTGTTGGCACGTTTAAGATCACGGTACGCTTTGAAAATCTGATAATCAGTATGCGCCGTGTTATTCAGAATTTCGTTTGCCGTATCAATCATTTGCAAATCATAAAGGGTATAAAGGTACCCTTCCATCGCATCGTCGTTGTTTTCACTTAATATTTCAAACAAGCGGATACGCTGTTCAGGAAGCATATTTTTCGACATAGCCGCTGAGAGGTCAACCCAATCGTTGCTGCTAAGTTTAAGTGCAGAAAAAATAGTCGCCAACTCTTCATTCGAAATTTGGATACCGTTTTCTGCCGCATTAACGCGTTGAACGAAATCAGCCAATGATCCTTTTGTAAAAAAATGTTTGAACTTCATCACTGATCCGACGGATGCCGTTTTAACATACGACTCGTATGCTTTAGCACATACGATTTCACCGTAACTCTCAGGGCGTGCAAGGATCGTATCCGCATCTATTTCACCCCGTTCAAAACGGTTCAAATTATTTTCAATCGCGATAGAAGTAGTATTCGACAAGTGAAATTTTTTAATTTCTACTTTTTTCTTCTCTTTAACATCGCGCATAAGCTGGAGTGCTTCGTCGATTTTCTCGTTTCCGACACTACGAAGCGTTTCATACGGCAAAACGAGGGCATTGTCAATCAACTTGCCCATCAGTTTATACGCATCACTTTTGTAAACGTAATTACGCTCACGTACACCCAACAATGAATCACGGAGCGCATCGACCATTTTTTCATGGTCTTTATTCAAACGGCGAAGTTTGAAGTTGCCCACCAACGCATAAATCCCCATATGCATCAAACTGGCAAGGTACATAATAACGAGAGGGACGACCACCCAAAATGCAACCGGTAAATTTGGAAAATGCATCCCTAACAAATCAAATGAAATCGATCCGTTATCGATAGAATAAACCGCCGAAGCGACTAGAAGTATCAAAATAAGCGATGCGATGGTATACCGTTTTAGTTGCATTTACTCTCCCTCTTAATGTTTGTTTTTTTCGACGATAGGACGACAAACGATGCAATATTTTGCATGCGGTTTAACTTTTAAACGTTGAAAACCGATGTCATCTTCACACATTTCACAAATTCCGTATTGTTTGGACTTGATTTTATAGAGTGCCGCTTCGATCTCTTCGAGTTCATGCATCTGTTGTGAACCGATCGCATTTTCGACCAAATTGTCATTACTAGCAGATGCATAGTCACCTTCGTCGTTGAGTTCCATCTCACGCAACTGATTCATTTCGCTCTCTACGCCCGTAAGATTTTTGATAATCTGAGCTTTTCGCGTCAGCAATATCTCCTCGAAATACTGCAACTCATGGTCTCTCATCAATGCTCCTCATTTGTGGTACGGATGGTTTGCTAACAGTGAATAGGCACGGTATATCTGCTCTAACAGAACCGCTTTTGCGATTTTATGGCTCATAGTCATATCAGATAAACTTATTGCCACATCACATTGATCTACAAAACTTTTTTCAAAGCCGTAGGCTCCGCCTATAAAAAATTGCAATGAAATTTTATCACTTATAAGCTTACTAAATGCAAAACTATCCATTTTTTTTCCCTCAGGATGCAACGCAATCGAGTAATTTTTACCCAGCATCGGTGAAAGCAGCTTAGAATAGGCCGCTTGAGAAGCCTCGGCGCTGATAGTGTGGGCCTTTACAATCTCTTTTGGAAACAACTCAACATCATCCACTTTGGCAAAACGGGAGATCATTTTCATCAAATCCTGATAAAGGGGATCATAAAGAGATCGCTCTTTTTTCGCAATCGAAACAATAGAGATATTCACAGCAGCCCAGACCCTACAACACTGTAGGTAACGTGATGGAACGTATCATCAAGCTTTACCCCGCCGATAGCGGCGACGGGGTGTTTAGAATGTGCCGCAATCTCATCAAGGCTCTCTCCGAGTACTTTTGCTTCCGATTTCGTTGACGTAGCACGAAAAGCACCCAATCCGATGTAATTGATATCGAGACCATTCGCAATTTCAATCTCATCAGCATTGTGGGTGGAGAGTCCGATAAGTTTATCCTCACCGATCGCCATTTTTAAAATTTTTACGGCACGAGAAGGATCAGAATCAATCGCATACAAATCTTCCTGACCGATATGGACGCCGTCACAAAATGGGGCGAGCTCGTAATGATCGTTTATGATTAAAAAACCTTCCCACACATGGCGAAGGGCAATCAAATCTGTTTTAATCGTAGCAATATCAGAGTGTTTGTTACGGTATTGGAGCACACTTGCCCCCAACGATTTAGCACGAGCAGCAAACGAGAGGATATCGACCCCTCCTTTGTGCAGTGTATCGGTGTCACAAAGGGCGTATAGCTGCATTAGGGAAGAAGCAGTTTGAGCATATCGCTCAAGGTCTCTTTGAGTTCACTCCGCTCTACGATCATATCGATGGACCCTTTTTCGAGCAAGAACTCAGCTCTCTGGAACCCTTCAGGAAGATCTGAGCCGATGGTTTGTTTAATAACGCGCTGACCGGCAAATCCGACCAAGGCACCCGGTTCGGCGATGATAATATCCCCAAGCGTTGCAAAAGAAGCACTCACCCCACCCATTGTCGGGTCAGTAAGGAGTGAAATATACGGAAGTTTTGCAGTGGCCAATTTTGCCAAAGCCGCAGAGGTTTTAGACATTTGCATCAAAGAGAAGGTACTCTCCTGCATCCGCGCCCCGCCGCTGGCACTGACAATAATCAATCCCATCCGCTTCTCTATCGCACGATTTACCGCACGAACAATTTTTTCACCCTCAACCGATCCAAGTGATCCACCCATAAAGTTAAAATCAAACACAACAAGCTGTGCCGGAACGTCATTGATCGTACACTCACCGCTCACCACTGAAGAGTAGGTACCGTTTTTTGCATACCCCTCTTCGACACGCGCCGAATAACTTTTCTTATCGACGAAATTAATCGGATCAACCGGACGGAGATTTGCATCGAACTCAACAAAACTACCTTCATCACAAATAAGTGCAAGTCTCTCTTTTACACCGATACGAAGGTGAAATCCGCATTTTGGACATACATGGTTTTGTTTTTCAATCTCTTTATAATACATCAGTGACTGGCACGAAGGGCATTTTACCCAGTGAGACGGTGCCTCACTCTTAGTGGGTTGTTTTTTCTTTTCGGAGTCTCCGAACAGGTTAAATAGACTCAAAAATACTCCTTTTCTACAATCGAACGTATCTGCTCAAAAAGCTCTTTATCCGCACATATGAGGAGGTATCTATCATCACAAAAGAGGTGAAGATGCTCACTCAAATAGAGTCCGGCTTGGATATCGTATGGGCGCATTGTACCTAAAAATAGCACATATTTCACATAAGGGGCGTACGCCAACGAGAGAGCCAGTGCTCCGGGGGACCTGAATTTAAGTCTTTGTGCCATCAATTTTTTTATCAAATCAGGGTGCTCGGGTGCTTTTTCAAAAAGGCCGATTTTGGCAAAGGGGTTGATGTTGATTTCGTGTTTTATCAGAGGATTTGACAGCGTTGTTCTGTAATATTCCTTCTCAGTTCGGACAAACAAATCACCGTTTGCAAGATTGCAGACAAGGGCTTCCGTCGTTTTATTCCCACAGACACGAGCGATGGAAACACCGTAATACGGGAGTTGAGAGAGAAAATTATCACTGCCGTCAATCGGGTCAAGAAAAATAGTTGCTTCCGATTGGGGGCTCATCCACCCGCTCTCTTCGGAAAATATTGACCCATAAGGGGAGAGATGAGAAAAACAGATGGCTTCGGTTCGCAAATCAGCCCCGTTGCTGATATCTCCCCCCGCACCTCTCTCATGAAGCACAAATAAAGAGGTGTTACCCTCTTTTACAAGCGCATCCACTTCTTGACAGGCAAGAATGGCGGCTTGAATAAACCCGTTCATTAACGAAGCAATGATTTAATGATAGAGCGTGCCGCTTCGCGTCCGTCATACGCTGCGGTTACCACCAAATCGGCACCGCGATAGCAGTCCCCTCCGGCATAGATTCCCGATGTTGTCGTTTCATGTTTCTCATTGACGATAATTCCGCCCCAAGAGTTTACGGCAATACCGTTTTCAGCCAAAAATGGCGGTACACACGGATCAAATCCGAGAGCCATAATGATGACATCAGCATTGACGTTAAAATCGCCCCCTTTGACCTCTTCCATTTTTTGGCGACCCGATTCATCTTTCGCACCCAAAACGGTTTTAGCCATATGGATACCGACCGCTTTGCCGCCGTCATTCAAAATGACCTCTTTCGGAGAGGCATTAAACGTAAAGTCAACCCCCTCTTCAATCGCATTTTTATACTCTTTGACCGATCCCGGCATATTATGGGCATCACGACGATAGAGACATGTAACGCTTTTTGCCCCTTCGCGTTTTGCACTGCGGACACAGTCCATCGCAGTGTCCCCACCACCGATTACAACAACATCAAGGTCTTTGAAATCGAATTTTTTCTCATACGGGAGGGAAAAATTCTTACGCTGAATCGCGGTGAGGTACTCCATAGCAGCATACACATTCGATGCATTCTCACCCGAAATTTTTGCCGTTTTACTTTTAGTCGCACCGATTCCGATAAATACCGCATCGTGTTTATCGGCAATAGCGTCAAATTCGATATCTTTACCTACTTCACAGTTTGTGACAAGTTCCAACCCTGCTTCAAGAAGCAAATTAACGCGGCGTTCAACGATTTTTTTATCGAGTTTAAAGTTCGGGATACCATAGGTAAGCAGTCCCCCCGCACGGTCACTGCGCTCATACATCGTTACCGCAATACCCGATCGGAGCAAGTAGGTAGCCGCCGATAGTCCCGCAGGGCCTGAACCGATAATCGCTACTTTTTTATCCGATGTAATCCCCGGAAAATAAGGTTTAAGTCCCTGCTTGAATCCCTCTTCATTGATAAAAGTCTCGATACCGCCGATCGTAATCGCGCCGTGACCGTCGTTAAGGGTACAATCCCCTTCACACAGACGATCATGAGGACAAACACGCCCCATCACTTCAGGAAACGGTGAGGGCTCATTGGAGAGGTTAAATGCAAATTTCAAATCTTTTTCCGCAACCGCTTTAAGCCATTGAGGGATATAGTTGTGCAACGGACATTTGTTCAAACAAAACGGATCGCCGCATTGGATACAACGATCACTTTGGCTGGCAGCATCGCTGCCGCCCATCGGTTCATAAATCTCGCTAAAATCTTTTAGACGCTGTAATACTAGGCGTTTCGTGGGGTCGATGCGCTCAATCGTTAAAAATTCTCTCATATTTCTTAGTCCCCTTTATCCGGATTGAGTGGCAATTTTGTTAAGTTTTTCGGGCGTACAAGCCAGAAGTTTCGGATCTCGACACGGAAATTTTTGAGTAACATTTGACCCATTTCACTTTCTGTTTCGGCAACATACTCTTTGAGAAGACGTTTGAGATAATGGCGTGCTTCATCCCCGTCATCCGTATCAATACGAAGAGCATCGACGAGTTCACGGTTAACGTTTTCAACAAAACTGTGATCTTTGTCATAGACAAATGCAAATCCGCCTGTCATCCCCGCACCGAAGTTGATACCGGTTTTTCCGAGAATCACGGCAACACCGCCTGTCATATACTCACACGCGTTGTCCCCTGTCCCCTCAACGATAGCAAGAGCTCCCGAGTTACGTACCGCGAAACGCTCACCGACCGATCCTGCGATAAAGAGTTTACCTCCCGTCGCACCGTAAAGACATGTATTTCCGCCGGCAGCGAATGCTTCACCCTGATTTTGAGAGCGGATAACGATCTTACCGCCGTGCATCCCTTTTCCGATGTAATCGTTCGCGACACCCTCAAGATGGATAGAGACACCGTTATTAAGGAATGCTCCCAATGCTTGACCCGCAATCCCTTTAAGCTGGATACGGATCGTGTCGGCTTTAAGCCCTTTATCCCCGTAATAGTGGGCAATTTCTCCACTGATTCTAGCACCGAAACTGCGGTTAAGATTACAAATATCACGTGAAATACGGATAGTGCGTTCAGGGTGTTTGATCGAATCCATCACCTCTGCGAGAACTTTTTGCTCAAATTCATTGTCATCAAACGGCTCATTAGAAGGTGATTGACAGGTATTAACCCCCTCTTCCCGATGCAATACCGCACTAAAATCGAATTTTTGTGCAAATTCCGTATCAACAACACGAAGCAGGTCACTGCGTCCTACCATCTCTTCCATTGTTTTGTAACCGAGCTGCGCCATAATTTTACGTACGTCTTCTGCCAAATAGGTGAAGTAGTTGATCAGCTGCTCAACCGTCCCCTCAAAATGCTCGCTTCGAAGTTTTTCGTTTTGGGTGGCAATACCGACGGAACATTTATTGACATGACAGATACGGAGCATTTTACAACCGATGATCGTGAGCGCTCCCGTCCCGAAGGCATAGCTCTCAGCCCCTAAAAGGGCCGCTTTGACGATATCTTGACCTGTTTTGAGTCCGCCGTCGGTTTGAACGTGAACAAGACCCCGCAAATTATTCACTTTAAGGGCATTATGGGCTTCTGAGAGTCCAAGCTCCCATGGATTTCCCGCAAATTTGATCGAGGTGAGCGGTGCCGCGCCCGTTCCACCGTCTCCACCGGAGATAATAATTTTATCGGCGTATGCTTTGGCAACACCTGCGGCAATCGTACCGACACCTGCGGCAGAAACGAGTTTAACCGCCACTTTGGCAGCCGGATTGACCTGTTTCATATCGAAAATCAGCTGTGCCAAATCCTCGATCGAATAGATATCATGGTGCGGCGGAGGTGAGATAAGTGTCACACCCGGCATCGTGTAGCGTAGCCGTGCGATAAGTCCGCTTACTTTATGACCCGGAAGCTGTCCACCCTCACCCGGTTTTGCCCCTTGGGCTACTTTGATCTGAATCTCTTCGGCAGAGCGGAGATACGCCGGTGTAACCCCGAAGCGTCCCGATGCAACCTGTTTGATTTTAGAGTTTTTGAGCGTGCCGAAACGAGCCGCGTCTTCTCCCCCTTCACCCGAGTTACTTTGTGCGCCGATGGTGTTCATCGCAACGGCGATACACTCATGCGCTTCAGGAGAGATAGATCCAAGCGACATTGCCGCAGATGCAAAGCGTTTAAAAATAGCCTCTTTCGATTCTACTTCTGAAATATCGATGCTTGGACGATCGGATTTGAATTCGAAGAAATCACGGATGAATTTTTGTCCGCGTCCGTTAACCAAGGCACTCAATTTATCAAAATCTTCACGTTTGCCCGTTTTGGCAACACGGTGGATCGCATGAATCACATCCGGATTGAAATCATGATGCTCTTGTCCATTGTAGAATTTATAGTATCCCCCGATTTTAAGAGGGAAAATCGTATTAAATCCGCCCACTTCAAACGCATCTTTATGGTTACGATCAAGTCGTGCATCAATGTCTTCGTAGGTAAGTCCCGGAATCATCGCATGCGATTCACCGAAACACTCATGTACGATTTCACGGCTTAGTCCCATCACATCGAACAATCCTGAATTACGGTACGACGCAATCGTTGCGATCCCCATTTTCGACATAATTTTAAGGAGACCCGAGTTGAGGGCATGGTGAACCGATTTAAATGCTTCGGAGCAATTAATATCTTTGTTGTGCTGCTCAATATACGAAGCAACCGTAGCAAATAATAAAGAAGGATAAACAGCACTTGCACCGTAAGCGATCAATGTTGCCGCACCATGGGAGTCAATAACCTCAGAGGTACACGCAACGATTGATGCCAAATGACGGATTTTCGCATCCAACAATGCACGACTGATCCGCCCAACCGCCATTGCCATAGGGATTGATTTGTGCTCTTTATCAAAATCTTTATCATCGAGGATAACAATACGGATACCCTCTTCACGTACCGCTTTGATGACGTCAGAAACCAATGTCTCGAGAGCCGCTTTTAACTCCCCTTGATAGGCAGTTGAAAACTCTTTATTGCTGTAAAACGATTGGTAGCGCGGTGATTTTTTATCTCCGAACGATTTTAAAACTTCCAATTTTTCACGGATAATGATCGGTGAGATCGCTTTAAGACGATTGGCGTGAGAGGGGATTTCATCTAAAATATTATGGGTTTCACCGAATCCCGTATTGAGACTCATCACCACTTTCTCACGAATCGGGTCAATCGGAGGATTCGTTACTTGAGCAAAACGTTGTTTGAAATAATCAGAAAAGTGACGCTGTTTTTCACTGAACGCCGCCAATGGAGTGTCATCACCCATTGATCCGACCGCCTCTTTCCCATCACGCATCATCGGTTCAATCACCTGCTCTATCACCTCTTGAGTGATATTGTAAAAACGCTGACGCTGAATGAGGTTGGAACCGTCGTATTCACAACTGGTAATATACTGCTCATCGACATGCTCTTGAAGATAGATCATATGTTCGTTGAGCCATTTCATATACGGATTAGACGATTTCAAATATTGATTGATATCTTCGTCTTTGAGGATTTTCCCGAATTTTAGGTCTAATCCGATCATTTGCCCTGACTGTAAACGTCCGCGCTCTTTGATCTGATCTTCGGGGATATCGATAACACCGTATTCACTCGCAATGAGGAGCGTATCATCATGGGTGATGATGTATTTGGAAGGGCGAAGACCGTTACGATCCAGTACACATCCGATATAACGTCCGTCGGTGAGTGAAAATGCCGCCGGTCCGTCCCATGCTTCAAATACGGTCGAATGGTACTCATAGAAAGCACGAAGTTCAGGATCCATATGAGGAGCATTTTGCCACGGTGCAGGGATAACGGCACGCGCCGCTTTAAAGAAATCCATACCGTTGACGATCAAAAACTCAAAAAAGTTATCCGCACTCGCACTGTCCGATCCGCCCGGCTGGAGGATCGGGAGGAGACGCGCGATCTCTTCGTCCGTAAACACTTCACTCTTGATCGATTCCGATTTTACCGCAACGTTAAAGCGGTTCGCTTCGACCGAATTGATCTCACCGTTGTGGGCAACGGCACGAAACGGCTGCGCCAAACGCCATTTTGGGAGAGTATTGGTAGAGAAACGCTGATGAAAAAGGGCAAATGAAATTTTGAACTTCTCATTTTGAAGATCCGTATAAAACTCTTTAATGTGAGTAGGCATAATAAGCCCTTTATACGATACGACGCTGGTTGACATCGACGCGATGTAAAAATCGGCATCCTCAACCAATTCATGTTCAATCTCTTTACGGCTGAGATAGAGCAACGCATCAAATCGCTGTGATGCCATCAAAGAATCAGGTGTAATAAAAATATGGTAGATAGAAGGGAGTGTTGATAATGCTTGTTCACCCAATGCATTCGTATCAACGGGGACGACACGCTCCAACACGACTTTAAGATCATTGTTGGCACAAACCCGTTTTAAGACCGATAGCTGAGACGGATCTTGGGTAAAGATTACCGCGACGGCATACATTTTAGGGAGTTCTACCCCCTCCTCAGCTGCAGCAGCGCGCATAAATTCACGAGGGAGAGATAAAAGCAAACCGCTTCCGTCACCCGTTTTTCCATCCGCCGCAACCGCTCCACGGTGCATCATCCGCTCTAGTGCAATAATCGCATTTTCCAAATTTTCATGCGAAGGTCGGTTTTTGATATTTGCTATCAAACCAAATCCGCAGTTGTCTTTAAATGATCGTAATAGGTCTTGGTATTCCACTCTAATCGTCACCTTTCACCATAAAATTCGGCAAATTATTATTTTTTAATCTCTTTTTAAACATAAGTAGTTTAAAGGGAGATGAAATTTTCTTATTTTACTGATTGTTAGGTTAAAAAAGGTTAAAATGACGGCAAATAATGAAGATATTAAAAAATAATGTGTAGAGTAGAACCATAAATGCAGGGCTTCATCATCAAACTCACTCGTGTACGCGAAGAAGATATGATCGTCACCATAATAGCCGAGGAAAGCTTACAGAC
>NZ_MIBU01000020.1:0-1555 GCF_001830725.1 Sulfuricurvum sp. RIFOXYD12_FULL_44_77 | reverse complement strand
TTTTTGGATAAATATCCAAAGGATACTCCCATCAAAAATCGTCTGGAAAAAATACGGGTACAGTTCCTCTTCGACCATCCGTTTTTAAGCGTTTTAGCCCTCTCGATTCCCCATAAATACCAGAACAACCCCCATATGCTCTTCGAGACCGACGGGGTGAGTATCCGTGTCGATGAGAGCAAGATGTTGGGGTATGATGATGCACGCCTCAAATACCTCTATGCCCATGTACTGCTCCATATCCTCCTCAAACACCCGTTTCGAATGAAGGATCGCGATAAGCCGACGTGGAATCGCAGCTGTGATATCGTTATCGGACTGCTTCTGCGTGATTTTCAGCGCGTCGGTCAAGCCGATGAAGAGGCGATGGTGATTGAATCATTTCGCGACAAAAGTGTCGAGGAGGTGTACCATGCCCTCTATCGTGAGAGCGATGAGGGGGAAGGGCAACAATCCGAAGAGAATCCGACTGAGCAAAAGATGGATATTATCGAACATGAGGGGGACACGCAGGTAGCCGAGGAAGAACTCGATGCGCTGATTATCCAAGCGATGGGGGCGGCGCGGAAGCAGGGGAACATCCCCGCGTCACTTTTAGAGATGTTCGATGAGATCACGAAACCCTCCATCGATCTGCATACGCTCCTGCACACCTATATGTCGGAGAGTTTTTTCGATAAAGAGTCCGATTTCTCTCACCCCAACCGCCGCTTTATCCATCAGGGGCTTTATCTCCCCGGATACCGCTATGACCGCAACCGTTTGAGCTTTTTTATCTTTTTGGATCGCTCTATGAGTATTACGGGTGACGTTTTTTCCCGATTTTTAGGGATAATTGACTCTATCGTACGCCTCAGCCACGATTTCGAGGTGAGCGTCATCCCGTTCGATGAACGGGTATATAGCGAGGAGAAAAAAAGCTACGATGCCCAAGGGATATTGCCGCAGATAGAGTTTGCAAAAGGAAACGGGGGGACGCAGTTCAGCCCCGTTTTAGAGTTTCTAAATTCCCATGCTGGGGAGAAAAATTTGGCGGTGATTCTAAGTGATGGCTATTTTACAGTTGATAAAGCTCCCGCGATGCAGACACTGTTTTTACTGAGTGAAAAACAAAATTTGAAAAGGTTTGAACGTTATGGAGACGTCGTCTACTTTGACTTATCGTGAGCATATCGAAGCCCTAAAGGACGATTTGGACTTCGAAGAGCAGGGGGATGCGATTTATCTAGAGCATTCGGATGATGAAGCAAGGCTGTTATGGGCATTTCACCGTCCCAGCGGTTCTCATCCTATCCAAGTGGGAGATCCCAATACCGATGTGGCGATTATGGCGTTTAACCACTCCCGTCTGGGGGCATTGGAGCGCTTTATTCGTCTGAATCCCGCAGTAATCGACAACCATGATTTGCGTCGTCATATCCGAAACCGTAGCCGAATGCTCTTTCGTGCCCTCGTCGATAACGATTTTAGCGAACTGTTGGAGGTGTTGAGACTCTTTCCGGTGTTTATGGATCAAGCGTGCGATCAGATGGTACATGGACGGATTTGGAATGAG
>NZ_MIBU01000019.1:0-2245 GCF_001830725.1 Sulfuricurvum sp. RIFOXYD12_FULL_44_77 | reverse complement strand
CCTTTTTCTTTGAGAACAAACGGCTCATTTGAGATGTAGCATGCCATAACATCGGTTTTTCCGTTGGCAATATCGATTGGGTTATAGCTATGTTCTAGAACTTTTATTTGATCCAGTCGAATCCCTTGCGAATTCAGCATCGCACGAACCGAAATCGTATCTTGGAAATCTGAGGTCATCATCACCCGCTTCCCGATCAAATCCTGTGGTGTTTTGATATCTGCCGATTTTTGGGATAGGAGAACAAAAGGGGAACTTTGAAATATTGCAGACAAAGCAACAACATTTTTCCCCGCCATCCGATCATTCAGCAAGGAAGATCGCCCTATTCCGTACGTACTCCGCCCTGCCATCACTTCATCGACCGAGAGTTTTTTAGGATCAAATTTTTGGAGAGTAACCTCTAATCCGGCATCCCGATAAAACCCTTTCTCTTTGGCGACATAATATCCCGCAAATTGAAACTGATCCGCCCACTGCAACTGCACTGAAACCTTTTCAATCGGCTGCTGTGCGTAAAGGGCTGCAAAGCAGAAAAACAACAAAAATAAATACTGCTTCATTATATCCCTCTAATTCTTGTTCTCATAATAGGGAGAATTGCTTTAAAAAACCCTTTGAGTATGGGTTTTTGGTATAATGACGCAATTTATTTAATGGGATTGTTATGATTACGTTCGGGGATATGCTTTTAAAACTTCAACAATTTTGGAATGATCAAGGGTGTGCGATTGTTCAGCCCTATGATATTGCGGCAGGTGCGGGAACGTTTCACCCAGCCACCTTTTTACGTTCACTCGACTCACAGCCGTGGTCGGTAGCCTACGTCGCCCCTAGCCGCCGCCCGACAGACGGGCGATACGGTGAAAATCCGAACCGATTGGGAAGTTACTATCAATTTCAAGTTCTCATCAAACCTTCGCCTGAAAATATCCAAGAGCTCTATCTTAAAAGTTTAGAGTATCTCGGACTTAACCTTAAAGACCACGATATCCGTTTCGTTGAGGACAACTGGGAATCACCGACACTCGGTGCTTGGGGGCTGGGATGGGAAGTATGGCTCAATGGTATGGAAGTGACCCAATTCACCTATTTTCAGCAAGTAGGCGGGGTAGCGTGTGATCCCGTTGCCGTTGAGATCACCTACGGGACAGAGCGTCTAGCGATGTATCTGCAAGGGGTCGATACGGTATTTGATATCGTATGGAGTGAGAATAAATTCGGCAAGACTCTCTACCGTGATATCCATAAAGAGGGTGAAATCGAATTTAGCAAATACAACTTTGAAATTGCCGATACGGCCATGCTCTTCGCCGAATTTGAAGCCAAAGCGGCCGAGTGCAAACGGTGTCTTGATGCAGAGCTTCCCCTCCCTGCGTATGATCTGTGTATGATGGCGTCTCATACATTTAATACCCTCGATGCGCGCAAAGCGATCTCGGTAACAGAACGTGCCAACTACATCCTCAAAATCCGCGAACTCGCCAAAGGGTGTGCGGAGCTTTATAAAGCACAAGAGGAAGAACGGAACCTCCGCGTAAAAGCCTAATGCAAACCCTCATCGGTCAAATCGATCGAATTATCTACCAAAACAACGGTTTCTTTATCGCCGCTCTTAAAAGCGGGGACAAAATTAGCGCCCACTACTATGAAAGCGACGTCGATCACCTCAAAGACGCCGCGGTCACCCTTAAAGGCTCATGGGAAGAGCATCGTCAACACGGACGAACCTTTAAAGCCCAGAGCCTCATCGTCAACCAAAACGAACTCTTCTTTTTTCTCAACCGCGTCGTTAAAGGATTTACCAAAAAACTGACCGCCGAACTCATTGAAAAATATGGAACGGAAGAACTCATTAATATTCTGGATAATGATATCGAGCGATTACTGGAAGTAAAGGGGATGAACGAAAAACGGCTCCTCAAACTCTCCAACGGATGGAAACAGTTTCGTTCCATGCGACAACTCGGAGAGTTTTTAGCTCCGCTAGGGGTTACCCCCGCTTTGCTACGCCTTATTGCAGGGGCTTTAAGAGAGCTCAAAGATCCGATCGAAGCGATCAAACATAATCCTTACGGCTTGATGCGGATCAACGGGATCGGATTTAAAAAGGCCGATGAAATCGCTTTAAACATGGGAATCCGACGTGATGATGATCGTCGTATCCAAGCGGCGATGGAGTACACCTTGAGCGAATATTGCGATTCCGAGGGGAACAGCTGTATTGAGCGTCGCGCTCTGTTTG
>NZ_MIBU01000018.1:0-12374 GCF_001830725.1 Sulfuricurvum sp. RIFOXYD12_FULL_44_77 | reverse complement strand
TTGTATAGCGTATCGCAATATGGCCGCCATCATACAGCTTTTTAAAGACATCGGTTTCTTGAAATTTTGTACTGAAATTTCCATACCCATAACCCACTTTACCGATATCAAAATCTCCGACACTGTGAAAGGTGAATCCGGGAGGGGCGATAGAGGTGGATGCCAAACGCAAATCTCCCCCTTCACTCACTATTTTTTTTAAAAAAAGATGGAGCTGTTTAACGGGAGCACGAACACCGGATGTCAATATCAGTTCATCCCCTATCAACTTTTTAATCGTTGTGTATTTTTCAGTTGCGGCACCTCTCAAGAGAAAGTGCCCCGATTGTTTAATGTAAAGAAGATCTTTTTTCGGAGTTATGGCGGTCAGTCTTGGTACGGTTCTCTCCCCATAAAATCCGTAGCGACGGGGGTCACCGTAAAAAATGGTTTCAATATATCCCACTTCATACGGAGTCAATGGTTTGTTACAATGAACCGCCATTTTTAACATTTCATCGAAACTGATGGTATTAAACTGAACATACCCAACATGATTTTGGACTGTATTCAACTTATCCAATAAATTTCTAACCATAAGTGAACTATTATTTGTTACAACGGTAGATGGAGCAAATTTTTGATTTGCACCAAAAGCAAGAGTGCTACTGCAGACAACAGCTAGCGATAAAAACGATCTTCTGTCCATTGTTTTTCTTTGTTCACCAAATCTTATATCTCTATATCGTACAATCTTACCTGATTTTAAAAGAATCTTCATAAAAAATTGGTGTAGAATTATTCGTAACACCATTTTTTCTCTAAAAAACTCTCTGGAGGTGAAAGATGAACGGTTCGGTTTATATACAAATCGCAAGAAATGCCATTCAAGAACAGTATGATGGTATTACTATCGCTAAAGATTTCTATCTATCCAAGTATCCTGAACTCACTCAAAAAAGAGCTTGCTTCGTAACTTTGACTCTCAATAAACGGTTACGCGGGTGTATCGGATCGATTATTGCCCATCAAAGTCTTTTGGAAGATTTAATATCGAATGCCCGCTCGGCAGCATTTCAAGACCCCCGTTTTCCCCCGCTAACCAAGGAGGAATTTTCTCACCTATCGATTGAGGTATCCCTATTAACCAATCCAGAGCCGGTAGAGTACAGTGACAGAGTCGATCTTGAGCGCATCATTCGTCCCTATGTTGATGGTGTCATCTTGCGTCTAGGGAAGTATCAGGCTACTTTTTTACCTCAAGTGTGGGAAGAATTGAGTGATTTTGACTCTTTTTTTTCCCACTTGGGGATGAAAGCGGGAATCGGTAACGATCCCCTCTCCTATCATCCCGAAATTTATACCTATCAGGTTCAAAAATATGAGGAGCAATCCCATGACTAAACGTACAATGAGTGTTGCAGGGAGTTTTTATCCCTCGTCTACGCGCGAGATTGAGGATATGATAGAGCGTTTTAACACTATCCTTGAGTCTCATCCTGATGTACTTCAACAGTTTTCTGCACTATGGGGAAATGCCGTTATAGTCCCCCACGCCGGATGGATCTATTCAGGTTTCACCGCCAATATCGCATTTCGTGTTTTGAGTGCCTCCCCACCAAAAACGTTTATCGTCATCGGCCCCTCCCACCGCATCGGCTTTGAAGGGGTAAGTATTTCCGATGCACACTTTTATGAAACCCCTCTGGGAGATTTAGAGATAGATATTGAACGGGTAAAAGATTTGATGCAACGATTCACCCTCCCCTGTATCGTTGGGGCTCATCACGAGCACAGTACCGAAGTGCAAATGCCTTTTATCAAACACTATTTCCCGCAGGCTAAAGTTATAGAGCTTGTCTACGCCTATGCTGAACCCTCGATGCTGGAACCCATCATAGAGCACTGTTTAGCTCTGAGGGATACCGCCGTCGTTATCAGTACCGATCTGAGCCATTACTATTCGCTCGATAGGGCCAAACAACTCGATTCCATCTGTTTGGAAGCGATACGGGATGAAAATCCCCATGCGCTGCATCAAGGGTGTGAAGCGTGCGGAATGATAGGGGTAGAAGCGATGTTAAACGTAGCCAAAAAGAGAGATTTGCAGAGCACTATCCTCGATTACCGCACCAGTGCCGATGCAAGCGGAGATACTTCCAGAGTTGTAGGGTATGCAAGTGTAGTGTTTTCTTAAGCGGGTAAGCTATAATTCGCGTATAAGATTAATACCAATTATAGATCGTGAGGAAGAATGGATACCGAAGCATTGATTGTAAAGACGCAACGACACTTAAGCACTCTTTTACGGGAGGCATTTCATCACACGGATGCAGAGAATGCCGTCGTGGTGTATGACACACGGTGTCTGATTGCAACACTTTTGATGGAGGGGTACAAACGCGCCCTCCCCCATGCAAGGTTAATCGATTTTGATGCACACTCTCCCGAAGAAGTTCGATCACTCTTAGAGGCACTGAATCCTTCTGATTTGGTGGTGTTGATCCAATCGACAAACTTTCGTCTCGATGCGTTTCGCTTGCGTGTCGAGCTATTTAAACTCAAATTAAAAGTAATCGAACATCCCCATCTTAGCCGTATGTCGGACGATGAGGCATCCTATTTCATCGACTCGCTGGAATATGACAAAGAGTATTACCGTCCTCTCGGTCGTGCCCTACAGTCTAAAATAGACAACGCTCCTATGGGGGTACTCGATAGCGGCGGAGAGTTGTTGGTTTATGGTTCACCGTTCGAGTCTGCCAAAGTCAATATCGGAGATTATACGGGGTTACCTAACTGGGGCGGTCAGTTCCCGCTAGGGGAAGTGTTTACCGAAGCGCAAGATCTCAGAGCCGTTCACGGACGGGTAAAAATCTATTGTTTCGGGGATGTCACATATAAAATCAACACCCCTGAAACTCCTATCACCCTTATCATCGAAGAGGGACAAGTCGTCGCGTGTGAAAATTCAACTCCCGCCTTTGATCTAATATTATCTAATATACGACGAGATGAGGGGGGAGTCGTTTGGATACGGGAACTCGGTTTCGGACTCAACCGAGCCTTTAGCAAAACACGTACGGTAGCCGACACGGGAACCTATGAGCGCATGTGCGGGGTGCATATATCGCTAGGGGCGAAACACGGCACCTACGGCAAACCGGGGTTTAAACGTCGAGACGGCCTTTACCACGTCGATGTGTTTGCCGATACCCATACGTTTTCGCTCGGGGATGAAGTAATCTATAGAGACGGGGCTTTTGTGATTTAAACTCACCCCTTATAAAGAGGAGAGCTTGTTCTGATTTTTGATGAGCGTTCTAAAAATGGCGTCAATATCGAGAATAGAGAGCATTTCCCCCTTACTCGTCCCCTCATCCGGTATGACAACCGCTTTGGTCAGCGGTGATACACCGGCCAGCGTACCCGAATAGCTTTTAATACTGCGAAGTGGAATCTCAGGACTGTCTTTGATATGGCTGATCACTATTGCAAATTTCGTATCATTTTCCTGCAAAGATTTTAGGACGATTAATCCGTCTCTCTGCGGATCATAGGCACTTTCAATATCGAGCAGTTCGTTCAAAGAGATAACACCGATCGTCTCCCCCTCCTTGCTCCCTACAACACCCAGAAAAATAGCATCGCTTCCTATAATGCGTGTGACATTTTGATGACTGAGTGAATTGACAATGTTGTACGACTCCACACCGAAAAATTTATTGCCGATGTAGAAGGTAGAGATATCGACCGTCTCTTCCATCCCTTGTACTTTTGGGTAGCTGCACACGATATGGCCGTTATCGATAGTACATATTTTTGGCAACTCTTCACCTTTGACTATTTGTACAAAAATAAAGGCAATAAGATCATTTTGATAAAAATCATGCTTTTTATACTCTCTATACCCGTTTGAAGTATGGAGCCCCATAATGTAAAAATCACCATTCAGTTCTACGATACCCGAACTTCCGTTTCCGTTTTCAAGCGAAAAATAACACTCATCCAAATTCAGTCGTCCCCCCGGAGAGTATTCAGAACTCGTCGATGAAATAATATTTCTCTCACGGTCACAAAATAGAGCAAAACTCCCCTCAATCATCTCACCGTTTTTATCACGCGGAAGGGCATCTTCTAACATCGCTTCAAATTGGGGCTGCGAGTCAAAAACAACCCCTATCCCTCCGACACTCTCTTCGTTCGTCGTATCGGTAATTCCGGCACCATAAATATAGGTCGGTCGATTATCGTACAAAGGGGTTTTTGTAAAATGACTGACACTGTAACGCTGTGCATCGGTCACTTTCAATGTCTCACGTACCCATGACTCTTCAATCTTACTTCCGACAAAACGGTGTTCACTGCTTTTGGACACGGCAACAATCGTACCGGTGCGATCGTATAAAAAGAGGTTAGTATAGACGGTGTAAAGGTTATTGATATAGGAGAGAATCTCTTCAAGCTCAAACAGATCATCCCTCTGAAGCTCTGGTTGAGAGAGTTTTTCTTTAAATACGGATGTCAATGCCCACCAGCGGCAATCATTCGCCCGTTCATACAGATTTCGATCCATAATATCGATCGCTAATGAGGCGTTAAACTGAGCATCGTCAAGATAGGCGGAGAGGACGGTATGATTGAGATTGCTAATGGAGTCTTCAAATACTTTTTTCGTCTGAAATCCCGTATTGGATATCTCATTCAAAAGGGATTTGGAAAAGGAATTCTCATTCGTTTTTGAATTGGCGATATGGACATTGCCGTTCCACACGGTGACATCAAGCTCATTTTGAATTTGATCCGCTTTCTGCGGAATCATTTTCAACTCTCCCGAAAATAACGGGGAGTGTCTCAGCACCGTTTCGAGTATATCTTCTGAGATACTTTTATACGCATGAGGCGCCTTATCAAATGCGTGATCGATCGGAACCATTACATGTCCATACCATCCCAGACCGAAAAATCCTTGATACCCTTTTGTCGCACACGTTCTTGCTAGATATTCACGGCCGGCAAAACGGATGATTTTGTAGCCGTTATCGAGTATTTTTTCCATCTTTATACCCAAAGGGATATGGGTCGTATCGCTGCAGCTGATGACATACCCCTCCGAATCGAGCAGCATGATCTCCATCCAATCATTTTCGCTGATGAGATTTTTAAAAATCCCTTCCATCTCGTCTTCAAACCGAAATACAAGACTTAATACACCTATACTTTCTGATTCTTCGCTGGATGAGCGTCTAACTCGATAACTGTAAACCAACGCTTTATCCGCACTCGGAACCAAATCCGTTTGACGAAATACCTCGACATACTCGGCTGAAGTGTTCAATGCTTCTTTGATAAGGGGATCGCAACTGGAAGTAATCGGATTATGTTCATCCAACTGTGCAATGATATTGCCGCGCGTATCCATCAATATAATGTTGCTGTAGACACTGTATTTGGCTACATACTCTTTAAAGCGATTCTTCAATGCAATGCGCCGTTCTCTAAGCAACTGCCGCGATGCATCGTCCGTCGTTCCCGCTTGTACCTGCACAATAAAAGAGCGGATATCATCATCCGTCGCCAAAAAACCGATATCAGCCGTACGTTCAAAAAGATTTCGGATGACGATATCTACCGCAACCTGTGCTTTGGCTTCCATCTCGGAAGTTGTCTTTTTCAGAATTTCCATACCGAGTTTTTCCAACAGCTCTGCAGTAAGCGCTTCGAAAGCGGCACGGGTATCGACCATATCCATCCCCGTATTGCTCATTTTCCCCAGCATTGTCAGTAGATTCCATTTTTCCGACAAAACGTCAAGCGCTCTCTTATATTCTTGGACTGACTCCATGTATTTCAATAATCGATGATCCACAACGCACTCCAATGTATCTAAAATATAGATTATGGAGTTTGCAATGCAATTAACATTCTATAATATTTAATTTTATTATATATTCATAAGTTTTAAAAATCATCCTACTCTCAGTTGTGTCCGACCCGTAAAAAGTTTCAAAAAATCGTATATATCGCTGAGAAAAAAAGCTCTGGTATCGTGATGTTCGAACCGCTGAAGCCATGCTTTCTCTTGATTGAGGATCCCCCGACACGGAACCACAAACTCTTCACGCGGCAAAAGCGGTTTAAGGATTCCGCAGTCATTGATCGCGTGTACGACAGCGTCAAACAGTTCATCGAGGCGATCATCCCCCTCGTAGCGGTAGAGTTTACCGTCCATATTGTAAAAACGGTAAATGGCTAATATTTCGTTCGCTTTATCTATTTCATTCATTGACACGCTCCAAAAGAGATAGAGTGAGCAAGAGCTACCGCTTCATTGGTGACATATCCGTCATAGGTATTTAATGCACTTAGATACATTTCATCTTTTAACAGGGTATTCAGAGGTGTAGAAGCAATCTTAAGGACATAGGGGAGTGTCGCATTCGTCAGCGCAATGGTCGAAGTACGAGGATACATACCCGGCATATTAGCCACACAATAATGGACAATTCCCCCTACGTCAAAGGTTGGTTCTGAATGGGTAGTGGGATGAGAAGTTTCAAAGCACCCCCCTTGATCGATGGAGACATCTACAATCACTGACCCTTTTTTCATACTTCCTAGCATATCTCGGGTAATAAGTTTCGGCGCTTTAGCGCCTGCTACTAGTACCGTCCCGATAATAAGATCCGCTTCTTTAATACTATTTAATATTGAATCATGTGTCGACGTGAGCATAGTCACATTCGCAGGCATAACATCCCGCAAATAGGTGAGCCTCTCGGTATTGATATCAAACATCGTCACTTCAGCACCCAAACCGGCAGCAGCATCGGCTGCTGATTTACCTGCTACTCCTGCACCGAGAACCACTACACGGTTGCGCTCTACCCCGACCGCACCGCCAAGTAGTCGTCCGCTTCCGCCGTTATAGCGTCCCAAATGAATAGCACCAAACAGTGTCGCCATCCGTCCGGCAATCTCGCTCATCGGCTCCAGCAAAGGGAGGCGTCGCCCTACACGAAGTGTCTCGTAGGCTAAAGCGGTTATTTTCTTTGCACACAACACTTCGGTGAGCCGCTTATCGGCAGCCAAATGAAGATAGGTGAAAAGTATTTGAGACTCTTTAAGACGATCGTATTCACTCTCTATCGGTTCTTTCACCTTTATAATCATATCCGCTTCGCCGTAGAGATCATCGGCACTCCCTGAAATGAGTGCACCGGCATCGGCATAAAGACCATCCTCAAAGCCGCTCCCCTCACCTGCTCCTTGCTCTACCAGTACCGTATGCCCTGCTTTTGTTAGTTCTAAAACGCCCGATGGGGTCATACCAACCCGAAATTCATCCGTTTTAATCTCTTTTGGAATACCGATAATCATCTTTTTCCCCCTATAGCCACCGCGTATATCAGTGGATTAGTTGACCAGCGTGAACCCTCTTCATCGTAAAAAGCTCCGATTCCGCTACACGTAACGTTATGACTTTCACACACCATATAAAGTTCCTGCGCAATTATCCCTGCTTCTATATGTGATGAGGCGCAAAAATCCTCCGCATGGATAAATAGTACCATATTCGCCCCTGAAATAAATCTTTGATCCAAAAGTAATCGGACACATTCAGAGATGAATTCCCCCTTCTCAATACAGACTCCGCTTCGATACACACCCAATTGCATACACTGTGCTTGCAAGACAAGAGAGATGATTTCTAATCCCGAGGGAGAAGTACGATTAAGCAGTATCTTCATCACCTCATCACTCATCCTCGTTGCATCAAATTCGCGTCCGCTTCGACGTGTCGCATTAAGTTTTAAAAAATCCTCATATTTTTCCATCACAGGAAGAGCGGTATAGGGTGGGTTCTCTGCGAGTTCCCTTCCCAATATCTCATTGCTTTCACTGTAATCGGTAGGGTAAACTCGCATTAGAGATTTTTTGAGCGCTCTCACACTCCGTGTTGATAGTTCGCCGATCCCATACACTGCCGCAATCACCTCATCTTCACTCATCCCCATAATCGTATTTAAGGGCTGAGTCGGAGAGACTTTTGTCAATTTGACTCCAAAATGTTCTGCTGAGAGACCGAGCGCACCGATCTGATGACCCAAATCGAGATAGAGGTATCTCCACGCTCTTAGGGCATATTTCCATGATGAGCGAAACGGAACCAAGGAGATCATCACCAATGCACCCTCAAAACGGCTCGTCAATCCCAAATAGGGTTCTATCCCCTCCCCTGCGATCTCTGCAATCATCACCAACTCGTGATGCACTGCATCAAGATGATAGATTCCGCTGAGAATCCCCTCCATATTGCGCAGCTGTACATACATCTCAATCGGGTGAAGATTTCCGGCCGAGGGGACATTGAGACGATAATAGGCTCTTTGGGCAACAATTGCTTTATCGGTAACACAACGTGTCTCTTCTAGCCATTGCAGTGAAGGGAAATCGGAGAGCTTTATACGATAGCAAAAATGGGGATAGTGTTTAAAAGAGGCGGGCTGCGAATCCCAATCCAAAAAGGTTTGTTTATTTTGAACCCATTCACGGGTTAAAAGGGTTTGTTCACGCACTGCGAAGTTGGTTAAATACGTCGCGATTACTGGTCAGCTCAATCGCACTAAAGCCGTCTTCGTTTTGAAGCGTTGTATCCGCACCCAAGGATAGGAGCATCTTCACACATTCCACACGCGAAGCCGATGCGGCGTACATAAGGGCCGTAGTTCCTTCTTCGTTGGTATCGTTAATATCGGCTCCCGCTTCAACGAGTAAACGGATTACTTCGGGTGAGGAGGCATAACAGGCATTAAAAAGGACACCGTTATAATCATTATTGATTGCATAAAGATTAGCCCCTGCTTCGATCAGTCGTGCAACCATCATGGCGTTACCCTCCAATGCGGCAAGGAGCAATGGGGTATTACCGTTCAATCCTCTGCACTCAAGATCATCAGGATGAAAACCGCGGCTTTGCAGCCATATAATATATTGTTCGACCATCACAAACCCCTTAGGAGAATTTTTACACACCCATCCAATTTTCGTGGTCGTGCCCTTTTTTCTTGAAGTTAGCCGCTTTATCCACCGCTTCAATACATTTATCATAATCAACTTCATCAGTGATCTCAGGGACCACTTCTACATAGCTGATCATCCCCTCTTGATCAATGACGAATACCGCGCGAGCAAGACGGTCTTTTAGTTTTCCCTCAGTGATGAGGAGTCCAAACTTTTTAGCAAAGTCTCGATTCGTGTCGATCACGAGTTCCGCACTGTCTATCCCCTCTCGTGTGACAAAATCATTTACAAATTCAGTATCATCGGTTGTTACCATTACCGTTTTGAGTTTTTTGAATTGTTTGATGAGGTCATTGAACTTTTTAGCACCCAATGAACACACTTCCGTTTTAAGCGACGGAATAGCAATAAGGAGTTGCGCGGTAGGTGCAATCATCCCGATAACGTTTTGACTCCCGTCCAGATTGGTGACACGAGCGGCAGGTGCTTCTCGCCAGATAGACATCTCTTTTCCCTCCAAGCTGACCGGTGTGCCATGTACTGTAATCTGCATATTCTCTCCTATGGGGATATTTACTCTTCTCAAGTGCAAAATTAGTTCTAAGAACTGCCTATTTTTTATTCACTTGAATCTACGTTCATTGTACAAAATTGTATTAAAATGCTAGACAACTTATACAAAAGATTAAAAAATGATGACCTATGAAGCCAACATCCCCAATCGTGAAGAGTGTCATACCTGTAGCCTTACTTTTGCGTACAAAGAGATCAATCTGCTCTATGACATTGCGGTGATGCTCACCAGCACCACTGAGATCATGGATAGCGTCGAAAAAGCGATGCGCAAATTGAAACAGCACGGATATTTGGAACGGTGTGCTCTCTTTCGAAAGAAAGAAGATGCCGATGAACTGGAGCTGCTAAGTTCAATTGATCTTGAACCCTACCAAAAGAAGATGGCAACCTACCGCTTCGGGGAAGGGGCAACAGGTTTGGCGGCTAAAAGCCGTGAACCGATCGTCATCGAAAATATTCATAATAACATCAATTATCTCAACAAAATGGGAAATATTTCGACGCAGATGGTATCGTATGTTGCCGTACCGCTACTGCAAGATGATGAGGTAATCGGGGTGATCTCTGCCAATATCGGTAAAAACAGCCCCCTCAATTTTGATGAAATTGTTCGGATGCTCACTATCGTCGGATCACTTTTTGTCGGTGCACTCAAAGCACAACAAACCATTACAAAAGAGAAAGAGTCACTAACCGAGCTCAAGACCTACTACAAAGAAGAGCTCCAAAAAGATTACAAATTTGAAAACATTGTCGGACGCTCTACACGAATGCAACAGGTATTCGGAATGATTAACACCGTTGCGCCGACCGATGCGACTATTTTGATTCGCGGTGAAACAGGAACCGGTAAAGAGCTAATCGCTACAGCGGTACACAACCTCAGCCGCCGACAAAACGGTCCGTTTATCAAACTCAACTGTGCCGCTATCAGTGAAACGTTACTCGAAAGCGAACTCTTCGGACACGAGAAGGGAGCCTTTACCGATGCGAGAGAGATGCGAAAAGGGCGTTTTGAACTCGCTGATGGGGGAACCCTCTTTCTCGATGAGATCGGAGACATTACCCCCTCCCTCCAAGTCAAACTACTCCGAATTTTGCAAGAACAGGAGTTTGAACGGGTCGGAGGAAATAAGACGATTAAAACTAATGTTCGCCTCGTCGCCGCAACCAACCGTAACTTAGAAGAGATGGTACGTAAGGGTGAGTTTCGAGAAGATCTTTTTTATCGTCTTAATGTTATTCCGATCAACCTTCCACCGCTGCGTGAACGGTATGAAGACGTGAAACTGCTGATAGAACACTATCTCCACCGTTTTATGAAAGAGCATCGTAAAAATATGCACTTCACCAAAGGGGCGATGGAACTCCTCCTTGATTATCCGTGGCCGGGGAATATCCGTGAGCTACAAAATACGATGGAGCGGATTGTTCTCATCTGTCCTGACGGTGAGATCCAACCCGAAATGCTCAGCCACGTTTTACCGTTTAACTACCAAAAGCTCTATATGCAAAGCGAACCTGTCCCTGCGGCGATCAGTGCAGTGCCAACAACTCCGCATCCAATGCCGCACGATGGATATGGATCCGGACCGATGACGAAAAAAACACTTCAAGAGTTGGAACGTGAATCGATTGTTCAAGCGTTAATCGACTCGCACGGTATTCAAACCAAGGCAGCACGTGCTTTGGGGATGAGTGCACGCCAAATCGGATATAAAATCAAACAATACGGTATTGAGGTTTAAGGGATCTCCATCCGTACACTGTTTTTCCCATCCGTTTTTGCTCGGTAAAGTGCCCTATCCGCCCGCTCAAATACCTCATCTAGCGTCTCATCAGGCAAAATAGATGTCAAACCAAAACTGCAAGTGACATGAACAATGGTTTCAAAACTATTTTTGTCGATACGCTGACGAATTTGTTCCGCAATTTTTATCACCGTAATCGGGTCAGAGTAGCGAAGCAATATGGCGAACTCTTCCCCACCCCAGCGAATAAAAATATCCGATTTCCGAATCGATCGACCTACGAGTGTGGTTAACTCTTTCAGTACTGAATCGCCGACATTATGACCGAAGGTGTCATTGATACTTTTGAAATTATCAATATCAAAGAGAAGCAAAAACAAAGTAACGTCATAACCCTTTCCGAGTGTTTGATGCGCTTGAAAAATCTCTTCGAACAATCGTCTGTTGCCGATTCCCGTCAACACGTCGGTCGTTGCCATTTTCAACAACCCTCTCTCACCCTCGCCGACCATCCCCATCAAAGAGTGGACCATATTGTATTCGTGTTTGATCATAGGGGTTAATTGCGTGTAGCACATAGAGAGAAGATGGCGTTTATCGATAATACCGACAACCTTATTTTCTTTGACCGCGACGATTTTATCATAGGAACAATTTTGCATTTCATCCAGTACTTCCGAGATCTTTTTCGAAGCATCGAAAGTATTCACAGGAGTCGTCATAAACTCTCTGACAGGAAGTCCTGAATTATCACAATGATAAAGTGCTCGCACCATATCTTTTAGTGTCAGTATCCCTCTCGGCAATCCATTTTCAGTAATTATTACAGCATCAGAGCTGGTTGAAGCAAAAAATTCGAGTACTTTATGCACTATAACATCGCTCTCAAATACACCACAAGGATGATGATCAGAAAATAGATGACCAATCTCTGTAGAATGGGTTACAGCCGATATTTCTGAAATCATTTGTCCTCATGCGCCATTGTCTATGAAAAAATATCAATACAATTAAGCTAATTAAAGTTTAAAAATAATATTATAG
>NZ_MIBU01000017.1:0-2257 GCF_001830725.1 Sulfuricurvum sp. RIFOXYD12_FULL_44_77 | reverse complement strand
AAACTCTGGAAAAAATTTCTCTACGATGCCATCGGTAAAGTCGCCCCCGCGTGTGCGACGTGTAATGATCAAGAGCACTGCTTTACCTGTTTGATCGCGGAAGCAAGTGCGTGAAGACACCATCGATCACGACTACCGAACTTTATGCGCATCTCGATACCCTCATCGGTGCCGATCTCCCCGTTTTTATCCACGGAAGTCCGGGAATCGGAAAATCGTATATCGTTGCCGAAGTGGCGAAAAAACATAATCTTGAACTCGTCGATGTCCGTCTCTCTCAGATGGATCCCGTCGATTTGCGCGGCGTCCCTGCGATACGGGATGAACAAACGGTGTGGATGCCTCCGATATTTTTTCCGCGTGACAAAGAATCGAGCGGAATACTGTTCCTCGACGAACTCAACTCCGCTCCTCCATCGGTGCAAGCGGCGATCTATCAACTCGTCCTCAACCGTAAAATGGGTGAGTACGAACTCCCTCGCGGGTGGCGGATCATCTGTGCGGGGAATCGTATCAGCGACCGTGGGGTCGTCTTTCGCCTCCCGACACCTCTGGCGAATCGTATGGTCCATCTGAGCGTCGAAGCGCGGTTTGAGGATTTCAAACTCTTCGCTATCCGTGAGGGATTGCACTCCTTTGTCATCGGGTTTTTAGGATTCCGTCCCGATCTTCTCACTTCCGAGTGCGTAAGCGAAGATGACTCCAATCCCGCATTCGCAACACCGCGCAGTTACCATATGCTCTCGAATGTGTTGAAAACATCCTCAGACACTTCACGTATCGCTCCGATTATCTATGGATTGATCGGATACGGTGCAGGGATTGAATTTTTATCGTATGTCAAAGTGTATGAAAAACTCCCCGATGTGCAGGCTATTTATCGCGGCGAGTATCCGAGTGTCGATAAAAGCAAACCGGCGCTGCTGTATGCGCTTGTTTCGGCGCTGGTGGAACTGTATCGAGGCGGAGCGGAAGCCTCGAAACATCTTTTCGGTTTTGCCCAAAGCCTGCCGACCGAGTTTGGGGTGATGTTGATCAAAGATGCTATTGTCAAAGATGCTTCGATCGCCGAGTGTGCTGAATTTGACGGATGGATTGAGAAGTATGGGGATTATATTCTCTAAATTTTCCGTTTAATGTGCATTGAGATGAAACTCATTACTGCGAATGACAAACATTATCGTATCGTCAAAGAGCTTGAAATAGAGGTTTTTAGAGCGTAACAGGGATTTTAAACTTAGACTAATTACCCTTCGATTGTCTGACGACTGAAGTAAGTGGACGTGGTACACTTACAATTTTTACTTTTTAGCTATTTTAATACTCTAAAAAATTGTCCATTTCATCTTTTGATATAAATCCATTTTTTAATCCAATACTTTCTAAAAAAACGACTATTGCACTTTTAAATAATACTTTATTAGTTTTTAATGTCTCTAAAATTAATTCATTATCAAAATTTGTATCAAAAGTAAAACCTGTTTCACTAAAATTTCTCATTATTTGATTTCTACCTGTATGTGTATAATCATTCATCATTTTATAAGCATTATTTTTTATATTTGAATAATATTCAGTATCAAGAAAATTATCTATTTCTTTAACCATTTCATCTATCGTTTTAGGGAAATGATTATTCCAAGTATTTGCATTGTAAATAGTTTCTATTTTTTGATTATCCATCTTATAATACATATATTTTAATTTTATAACATTTTCAAAAAATATTCTTATAAGTGCAAATGCTGAATTAAATAGTCTTTTATCTATCAAAATATTTATTGATGCAAAATGGCTTATTATATTTCTTGAGAAAGCTCCTAATAACATATCTCTTTTATTGTCACTCCTAATATTAACTTTTACCATTAAGTGTTGAACTTTTTCCAACAGTTTAATATCAGCAGTTAAATGTTCTGCAATTTCTTCTTCATTACGCAAATTGACTCCTATTGCCCATTTTAATTAGTCTCCTTTGTTTTGTTATATATTTCCACTACAAATTTACCAATAATAACCACTCTCCTTAGACTGTGGATCATGAATGGAAAGAAGAAGTTTTTTCACAGTCTCTCCTGAGTGGGAGCGAGAGAAGTTCATTTTTTTATCTTTTTTCTTATTTTTAATACTTCTTTAACTTATATAGACTATAATTTTTGTGTAATTCGCCTTCGGGCACACCCACCTCAAGGGGTGGGGCTAAACATTTTCTTCCCTTTTTCTAAAATCAATTCAAAATTTTGTTTATCCATAATCC
>NZ_MIBU01000016.1:0-3978 GCF_001830725.1 Sulfuricurvum sp. RIFOXYD12_FULL_44_77 | reverse complement strand
ATATTATTCAACTCCGCCAAAGCGCCCGACAACTCTTCCGATGATTTCAACTTCATCTTTTGGGGCAACATAGGTCGGATAGTCTTTATTATCCGAAATAATATCAAGTTTACCATCAATCCGTACTTGCAACCTCTTAATAAAAAGTCCATGTTCGGTTCTAATTGTAAATATTCCGCCACGACTAATATCGGTTTTTGAACGATTTATAAAAATGATATCGTTATAGCTAAAAGAGGGTTCCATAGAATCACCCGACACGTTAATCGCTTCAATATGACGCAACTCTTTTTCACCGCCCAAAGAGAGGACAAAATTATCTTCTAGCATCAGAGGCTCAAATTCTAATTCTTCATTATCGGCGCCTCCCCCTGCTGAGGCGTTTACCGAAGAGAAGTAACGTACCATATAAAAGCGGTTTGTCGGTTCAATCAAACTCTCGGGTGATTGATTATATAAAAGCCAGTTGATGGCTATTGAGCGTTTTGCACAAAAATCGAGTAATTCATTAAAGGGAATTTTATTCCGTTTTTTCATTGTAGCAAAATTCATCTGGGTAATGTCCAACAAATCGGCTACGTCTTTATCAAATACTTTTTTTTCTGGAAAGTCGGAAGAGACAATATCTTTAATCGTCTCGACAATATCACTGAATGTTTTCATAATGAAATCCTTTTGATATATCGATAGTGTATTGTAGGAATTATGACATAGTTTTTCAAAATATATGACAAAATGAAATATTTTTTAGATGATTTGTCAAAACAACTTACTATTTGCCTAATATAATTCAAGGAGCTGACAATGGCAAAGGTTATTCGCCAAGCAAACGGATGGATGGACAAACTGGAGATGAAAATGGGAGAGTGGGCAGAGAGACTGTTTTAGTCCTCTTTATTATCCCGTTCAAGTCGTGAAAGATGGTATCCACGGAAGATATAAACTAAAAAAAGAACCAACAGTACAATAACTACCGTATCAAGTATTTGCATCAACATTACATCATCTTTCGGTACATATTAAAATTTTGTTTGATTGCCTCGTAGAGGATTATTCCGCTACTAATAGCAAGATTGAGACTCCGTCCCTCTTTCGTCATAGGGATAGTCATTGTCTGATTTGGATACGCTTCCAAAACTTCAGAAGGTATTCCTGCCGTTTCACTTCCGAAAAAAAGATAGTCCCCCTCTTCAAATTCATGTTCAAAATAAGGGCGATCCGTTTTTGTCGTGGCAAAGAAAAAACGCTTCCTAACCGGATGGGCATCCATAAACTCTTCCAGACTCTCCCAAACGTGTAAATCGATTTTATGCCAGTAATCGAGTCCTGCACGGCGAACTGCTTTTTCATCGATGTCAAATCCAATCGGCTTAATTAGATGGAGTGAGGAACCAGTATTGACGCAAAGGCGTCCGATAGCACCCGTATTATTCGGAATTTGCGGATGAACTAATACAATGTTAAACATTTAAAAAATAATCGTTTTGTTGGCATGAACAAATATACGATCTTCCAATGCCAGTTTCAAGGCTTTTGATAAAACGATTTTTTCGACATCGCGCCCTTGTCGCTGCATCTCTTCCCAACCGTGAGCATGATTAATATGGATAACGTCTTGAGCAATAATCGGCCCTTCATCCAAATTGTTGTTCACAAAATGAGCCGTTGCCCCGATAATTTTTACACCCCGTTCATACGCCTGTTTATATGGATTAGCTCCAATAAAAGCGGGGAGGAACGAATGGTGAATATTAATGATTTTATCTTCATATGCCTCAACGAATCGCGGTGTCAAAATACGCATGTATTTGGCAAGTACGATATAGTCGATATCACCGAGTTCTGAGAACTGTGCAAGCACGCGCTTTTCATGCTCATCCCGATCACACCCCTCATGCGATACGGTATAAAAAGGGATATCAAATTTTGAAACTAACGGCTCTAGCAAGTTATAGTTAGAGACTACCCCGACAATATGACAATCAAGTTCACCTGCTTCGTAGCGGATTAAAATATCCCCTAAAGCGTGGGACTCTTTTGTTGCCATTAAGACAACCCGCTTTTTACGAGGAGCTATCACCTCGAGATGCGCGTGAGGAGGCAATACCGATGCCAATTCACTTTTGAGTACATCCGGAGCGATTTCGCCGGCGACAACACTGCGCATAAAAAATTTATTGTGTGCTTTGTCTACAAATTCATTATTGGAGATGATATTAAGATTGCGATGAAAAAAGATACTTGATACTTTGTATACAAGCCCCTTTTCATCATTACAATGGATTAATATCCTATAGTGTTCATTCATTCTATTTCCTCTGTCTTGAGAGCGCTTAAGACTCTTTAATTGTCTCTAAGCGATTGTCGATGGTTGCTAAAAGATATTCGAAGAAATTGAGGGTCAAGTCGACTTTAGCTTCTATTTGTGTATTGTTAGGGGATTGAAATCCTTCAAAAAGGACGAGTAAACGCTCTCGAATCCCTTCCAACATCCGAGCTTCGTCATCCCGAACCGCATGAACCGTCTCTATTACAGTTTGAACTGTCTCAATGTGCGGCACTTTGGTAACGGCTACCTCTTCAAAAACAGGACGGACTCTCTCTTCAACAATACGTTCAGGTTGTTCAACACTCTCAGGTGCACTCGATAACTCTTCAATTTCGGCTAATGTAGATAATATGACATCTTTTAATTCCATGCTTTCATCAACCACCTTTCAAACTGAATAAATTCTGCCTCTTCTTCCATTTGTATAAAAAAAGTTTTCATTTCGTTATTAACCCCTAAAAACTTTTTACGCATTCCTGAGAGGCGTCGAATCGCGATTTTTGCATCGGCATTAGAAGGGTCTTTTTTCAAAATCTCTTTATAGATTTCAAGAGCATCTTCTTTTAGCCCTTGAAGCTCGTAAATATTGGCGAGAGTTAGCGTTTGCATTTGGCCGCAAAGTTGGCGATGATAGAACCCATCTCGCTAGTCGAGCATACTTCTTTTGCATCAAATCCTGCAATGTCTTTCGTACGGTACCCCTCAGCAAGTGCTTGTTTGATCCCGTAATCGATACGATCCGCCGCTTTGTGTTCGCCCAATGCAAAACGGAGCATCATCGAAGCACTGGCGATCGTTGCGATAGGGTTGGCAATCCCCTGCCCCGCGATATCGGGAGCCGAACCATGAATCGGCTCATACACGCCGATTGCGGCTCCTACCGATGCAGAGGGGAGCAAACCGATAGAACCTGATAGCATACTTGCCTCATCGCTGAGGATATCGCCGAAAATATTCCCGGTCAAAATAACGTCAAATTGTTTCGGATCACGGATCAACTGCATTGCCGCATTATCGACGTACATATGGGAAAGTTCCACTTCAGGATATTCCTTTGCCACCTCTTCAACCACTTCACGCCATAACTGGCTGACATCAAGGACATTGGCTTTATCAACCGAACATACTTTTTTAGAGCGGTCCATCGCGATTTTAAACGCAACGTGAGCGATACGGATCACTTCATCACGAGTGTACACCATCGTGTTCCATCCGCGATTCTCATCTCGCCCTTTCGGCTCACCGAAATAGATCCCGCCGATAAGTTCACGGACAACCATCAAATCGACCCCTTTGACGATTTCAGGCTTGAGGGAGCTGGCATTGACAAGCTCATCATAGACGTTTGCAGGACGGAGATTGGCAAATACACCGAGCTCTTTACGGAAACGGAGCAATCCGCTCTCAGGACGTTTTTCTCTCGGGAGAGTATCCCATTTGGTTCCGCCGATAGCACCGAAAAGTACGGCATCGCTCGCTAAAGAGATATCAATCGTCTCTTGCGGCAACGGATCGCCTGTCACATCGTAAGCGCATCCCCCCATAAGGGCTTCTTGATAGTTAAACTCTAAATTCTCACACGCTGCGACCGCATCGAGTACTTTTACCGCTTCGTCAATAATTTCAGGACCGATTCCGTCCCCTTTTAT
>NZ_MIBU01000015.1:0-11837 GCF_001830725.1 Sulfuricurvum sp. RIFOXYD12_FULL_44_77 | reverse complement strand
ATCTTGCATTCTCTCTTCATACTATCCGACATATGAGGACAAACAATGAAACGAGTCTATTTAGATAACAACGCCACCACCAAACTCGATCCTATCGTCAAAGTTAAAATGCAGCCTTTTTTCGAAGAGCTTTACGGTAACCCGAACTCATTGCACCAATACGGTATCGAAGTACGCCCCTATCTCAACGAAGCGATGGGGAATATGTACGACGCCCTCAACGCCCCCGATGCCGATGACATCCTCATTACCTCATGCGCGACCGAGAGCAACAATACCGTCCTCAAGGGAGTCTTTTTCAAACACATCCTCCGCGATCCATCCAAAAACCATATCATCGCCTCAGCAGTAGAACATCCTTCGGTCTTAGAAACCCTCCACTTTCTCGAAGAAAACGGTGCCGAGATCACGTTTGTCGATGTGGATCAATACGGTTATGTAAGTGCCGAGCGGGTTGCGGCGGCAATTACTGACAAAACGATCCTCATCTCGATGATGTGGGCGAACAACGAAACGGGAATGATCTTTCCCGTCGAAGAGGTCGCCGCCATCGCGAAGGAGCGCGGTATCTTGTTCCATACCGATGCGGTGCAAGCGATCGGAAAAGTTGCGATCGATCTCACCGCAACGCCGATCGATTATCTGACATTTTCGGCACATAAATTCCACGGACCGAAGGGGATCGGCGGGTTGTATGTCAAAAAAGGAAGCGAACTCCCTAACCTCCTCCACGGCGGGGAGCAAATGGGGGGCAAGCGTGCGGGAACTCTCAACGTCGCATACATCATCGGAATGGGACTGGCGATGAAACAATCGGTGGGACATTTGGCAAAAATGAACAGCGACGTTCGTGCACTACGCGACCGTCTCGAAGACGCCATCTCTCAACTACCTGACACGTTCGTCGTCGGAGATCGCGCACGCCGTACACCTAACACCATCCTCATCTCACTACGCGGTATCGAAGGGGAATCGATGCTGTGGGATCTGAACCGCGCTGGCATCGCCGCCTCTACGGGGAGTGCATGTGCTTCCGAATCGCTCGAAGCCAATCCCGTTATGAGCGCGATAGGACAAGACCCAGAACTCGCCCATACGGCGATCCGCCTCAGCCTCAGCCGTTTCACCACCGCCGATGAGATCGACTACACCATCGACGTATTCATCAAAGCGGCGGAACGTCTGCGCTCGATCTCCTCAACCTATGCCTACACGAACGAAGTTGGCTGATGCGCCCCTACCGCAATATCAGTGACTCGGAACTCGAAGCACTCGGGGCAACGCGCGAATGGAACAGAGAGTTTCTCCTCTCCCTAGCGCTCCCCGCACACATCCTCTGGGTACATACTGCCAGAGAAAAATACCATCGCCTTGATCCGTATGATTCATGTCTGGTACGTACGCTCACGATAGAGCGTATCCAAGGAGACGTGATCAAAACCGATTTCGGAAGTTATTCCCTCGATACGGGGAAAAATATCTTTTATGCCTGCGGTTGTAAAAAGTTTTGTGATTGTTACGGACAGCTCTATCCGCTGATAAAAAACACCCAACAATCAGCTTCATAATAAAACCGCTTATTCTTATACAAATACCTCTGCAATGTGCTATTATAGTACGCAAATTTGACTAAAGGTTTTTGATGAGTTTCTCGGAAAAAGAGGTATTTTTAATCACTGAAAATGATGTATGCAGTAAGCTTTTTCAATCCGCCATCGACACTCAAACCAATTTAATCATCCTCATGCATCACAATACTCCCGTACTTTTTAATAAAGCGTTTCAAACTTTTACCGGTATGCCGAATGTCAAAATGTTCCTTCGTGAATTCGGTTCCCTTTTAAACCGTTTTGTACCGCATGACGCCTATTTTCATCCCGGTAAAGTCGAAAATCCTGATATGTGGACTAAAGACTTTTTGAATCTCCCCGAAGAAGAAAGAGTTGTCAGCATGATCAACTACCGAGCAGAACCGTACGCTTTTGCAGTTACCCTCGATCAGCCGGTAGAAGAGTACACTATTGTCTCATTTACCGATATTTCGCAAGATCTGATCAAACGGATTATGATCGAAAATGATGTCAGTATTGACAAAGAGAGCGGTGCATTCAACAAAGATTATTTTATCCATACCGCTAAAAGCTTTCAAAACGCCTCAGAATTCAACAAAAAAGCGATCGGTATTACGATGATAGAAATGGCATCTTCCGATACTAATGCCGAGAAATACCTGCACGACTTTAGTTCCAGTATAAAATGCAATATTCGCCAAAGCGATATGCTTGTACGATGGGATAAAAAGATTTTTTTGTTAGCCTATCTCATTGATTCGGCCGATAATGCTATGAAGTTTAGCCGTAAACTGCTCGGCGTAATGAGGGAAGAGCCTTTCGAAAATCTCAAATCGATCAGTATGCGCCTCGGTACAACTATGCAAACGGATAATGAGGAAATATCCGATACGATCTCACGTGCCGAATCAGCACTGAAAAAGTCGTCGGAAAGTTCGCCGACTACCCTTCTTTAAAAAAGGAGCGAGCCTCTTTTTTGGTCAAAATCGACCAGCGGTACGTCAAATAATAGCAGGTGGGCATCCTTATTGACCGTAATCTCAAATGGTTCATCTCCTAGGATTTGTAGTTCGTCACGCTGTTTTAGAGTATAGCCGCACACATTTACCTTTCCGTCCACAACCAATAATAACCGTCCATACCCTCTCTTGGGTGGATCGGATACGAGAGTATGTCCAAAAAATAGATGTGATACCCGAATATTTACATCCTGACCGATTTTCAACGAACCTTTCTTGCCGCTGCCGCTAACAATAAGCGCCCATCGGTTAATTCTGTCCAAGTCGCAGCGGCGCTGTTCATAGAGTGGAATCGTCCCTTTTCGACGGGGGATAATCCATATCTGAAACAACTCCGTCTTCTCTTTGGACGAAGGATTGAATTCTGAGTGTTCAACTCCTCGTCCTGCTGACATATACTGGATTTCGCCCGCCTTGATTATTCCGTGATTCCCTTGCGAATCTTTATGCTCCAGTGAACCTTTCGTAACTATCGTAATAATTTCCATATCTTGATGAGGATGCATATCAAAGCCGCTTAAAGGTTCTATACAATCATCATTAAGGACACGCAATGCACCAAACCCCATCCGATTACGATTGTGATAATCGGCGAAACTGAAACTAAATCGGCTATGTAGCCATCCATGCTCAGCTATTCCTCGTTCATCGGCTTTATGGAGAAAAAACTGCATCTGTTCTCCCTTTAAACAAAATATCAATTATTTTACTTTTAAAATGTTCATTAAGAATAAACAAATTATATCATTTTTGAATTAAATAAATTGACATAAAAAGTATACCTTTGTAAATTCATTTTATACATCATATTCAGCAACCAATTCAGAACGGGTTAATCGCAGCCTCTCGGCCAAAACGGCGGCAAGGGACTGCATAAAATGAAATGCCGCTTTTTTATGGTGTTTTTTAAACAGATCAAAATTCTCACGTGTTATGCAGTACAAATCGGTATCAGCTCCGGCAATCGTATCGGTATAGTGGGGAACCCCCTCTAAAAAGGAAAACTCACCGAAAAAATTGTTTTGCCCCAGAGTATTGATATGGACACTTTTTCGATTTGGATAGGGGAGCATTATCCGCACTGAACCGCGTCGTATCAAAAATATTTCCCCATTCCCTTCCCCTTCGGAATAGATCACCTCCCCTTTTTTGACACATCGGCTTTCTACCAGACTCAGCAGCTCTTCTATGGTCTCATCTCTGCGCCCTTTAAAGAGATCAAAATCGTGAAGTTCCAACAGTTCTTCACTCTTTTGTTCCGGCGAATACTCTTTTATGATTTTTGTTTCGGCCCACTCAATCGCATCGTCCAAATCATCAAATACCTTGATCGGACTCAAATGTTTAAGGAGTCCGACTTGATTAAAATAGCTTTCCAAATCATCACCGCTCGGTAATTTATGAGGCAAACGACATAGCATAAGATATCCGTCGCGTTCGTGAAGAATGTCTTTAATCTGCAACAGAATGTGTGCTGCCGTCAAATCGACTGTTTGAACTCGTTTCATATCCATTATGATGTATTTTTTATGCTGTAAATCGTCTTGCAGCATTGTATAAAGCTGGTTTGCCGTTCCGAAAAAGAGGCTTCCATGCAATTCATACACTGAAAAATTCTCCCCTTTTTCACACAAAAGTGTCTCTTCGTCCCGACTTCGAACGACTTTGCTTCTCGCTTCACTTCCATCTATGTGTCGATAGACGACCGATGCGCCGATTTGCTGCACGATGTATAAAACTACAGCCAATATTAGCCCTACCCCCGCCGCCGCAATCAAGCTCACGGAGAGTGCGGTAATAGCAACCGCGACAATTATGAAAAAATCGAGTGCCGTCCGGCGTGTTCTCAACAGCTTCACACTGTGGCGATCGATCATACGTAAACCGATAACGATCAATATTCCCGCCAATGCGGCAACCGGAATCCATGCGATAAAGGTTGCCAGTACGAGAAACGCAACAACGGCCATAATCCCCTCGACAAATCCGGAAAGGCGTGTTTTACCGCCGCTAGAGATGTTCACCATCGTTGCCCCCATCGTTCCCGATCCCGGCATCCCCCCGATCAATGCCGAAACGATATTACCGGAGCCTTGAGCTATGAGTTCTTTATTGGAGTTGTGAAAAGAGTGGGTCATCGAATCGAGGATAACACACGTTTTAAGGGTATCAATCGAGAGCAATGCCGCCAATGTCAATGCCGGAACCAAAAGGAGTACCATATCGTCCCATCCGATATAGAGCATGGTTTCAAAACGTCCTGTAAACATCTGGACAAAATTGATCCCCGCACTTCCCCCTAACTCCCCAATAACAAAAGGGTTATTTGCCTGAAGCAAAGAGGGATCAATCAAACCAAAGGCAAAATAGGCTCCGCTCCCAACCACCAATGCGGTAATCACGGCAGGAATAGCACGAAATACTTTATTGGCATAAAGCATCGTCCCAATGGTTACCAACCCCACCGCAATACTCTGCCATTGCCAAGCGCTCGTTATGTAAAACGAATCCCAAAAATAAGTTCCCTGAGGAAGCCCTAAAAATATCGGAGCCTGTGATGCAAAGATATAAAGCCCTACCCCGCTTAGATATCCGCTGACAACCGGAAAAGGCATATATTTAATCAGTTTTCCCAATCCGATCACACCGAAAGTGATCTGAAACAACCCTGCAATCAAAGCAACAATCATCAGCATCACAAAAACAAGATCAGCCCCTACACCTTGATTAATATACTGCAGAGCAAAAGCGGCTAATACGGCAGCCGCAGGGGCACTCGGAGCAGAGATCAACCGATCCGTCCCCCCCATAAGCGATGCGACAATTCCTATCGCCGCTACCCCTAAAATACCGGCAACCGCACCGTAAGCACCATAGTGCCCGCCGATCACCGCATAAATCGTTACCCCAAACGCGATAGCTGCAGGCAACGCCACCAACATCGCCGCCGTTCCACCCCAAAAATCACCTAGAAAATTTTCTCTTTTAAACATCAAATCCAATCCCATACCCAATCAAATCATTACAGTAATTTATTGTATCTAAAATAGGATTGGGGTTTGACACTCATGTATATTCATAAACACGATCGTGCTACAATCCCCTCTATGAAACTACTCTCTTCCGATACCCGTCTGGGCATTTTGTATATGCTGATCGCTTCGTTTTTATTTGCCCTTACGATGGTGTTTGCCAAACTCCTCTCAGGTTCCATGGGGTCGGTCGAAGTGACGTTTTGGCGTAACGCTATCGGGTTGGCCGTTATCGGCGTATTTGTTTTACGCAAACCTATCCATAACATCGGAGGCAAACCGATCACCCTCATTTTTCGTGGGGTGATCGGTACGATTGCCTTGCTCACCTTTTTTTATACCATCAGTGCGACTTCTCTCTCCAATGCCATCGTCTATGCTAAAACGGAGCCTATTTTTACCGCGCTGCTCGCTTTTTTACTACTGGGTGAGAAACTAAAATCACACGCCCTCCTCGCTGTTATGATCGGATTTGTGGGGGTGGCGATGCTCAGCGGTTTGGAAATGGGGTATTTGCATATTATGGGGATTTTGACAGGGTTTCTCTCTGCCTTGGCGTATACCAGTGTACGAAGTCTCAAAGCCTATTATGATGAACGAACCGTCGTCCTCTCATTTATGGTGTCAGGGGTAGTGATCCCTCTCGTGCTGATGATGATAGCGGAATATACGACCTCAGAGCTGTTTGCCTTTGCCCTTAATCCTTTTGTTATGCCGAGGGGAAATGACTGGGTGTGGATTGCTCTGATGGGAATTGCCGCCGCATACGGACAAATCTATATGACCCGTGCCTATTTTTATGCCAAGGCGGGGATCGTCAGCACGGTCAGTTATTCTGTTGTGTTATTCGCGACGTTTTTCGGGATTATGTTAGGGGATGTTCTCCCAACCCCTATGGTCATTATGGGAGGGATATTGATTATAGTGAGCGGTATTTTACTCTCTCGGCAGAAATAGGCGTTTACAATTTAATATGTTTCGTTAAATCGTCCCCTAATTGATCGAGGGGCATTTTTTTAACTTCAGATTGCTCTTTTTTCGGGACAGCCATTCCGCTGATATTCCCTTCTCTCGGGACTGATACAACTTCAGAAGGTATCTCTTCTTCAACCGTTTCAACCGTTGTATTCCCATCAGAGATACGTTTCTCTTCCAGATAGGCATCTAAAAAAAATGCTTTAAACAGTAAAAAAGCAAAAGCAAACATAAAAATATAGACTATTAATCGCACTTTTTCACCTCCAATTAGGTTAAATGAGTAACGTATTTTATCGTATATTGTTAACCGTTTCTAAATAGCTTTCTATTGCAGTCATATTTGGAACGATTAGGCAGTGTGTTGAGCGATAAGGAGAGAGCCTCGCACGGAAGCTTTGAAAATTTTCATCTTTTCCTGTGTGATAACCGCCATTGCACGTTCGCGCTCTTTTTTTATCTGCGCATACAAAGTTGCCGTAGGATTGGCTCGAGACTGGCGAATCAGTTCATAGATAGTATCATCAAAGAGCGTACTTTTATACGGCGAAAGGTGATCATAGAGTGCCATAAAAAGGGCACGCTGTTCTTCATCCATTTTGCACGAATCATCGGTAATTTTAAGCGCGACCGTCACCGCACAATCACAACCAAAGGTATCAAGATCGCCGGCCACTTTCGCAATAGGAGTCACATTATCCTACTTCTTCTAACTCTTCAGGCTCTTCTTGAACCAGTTTTCCGATACCGCGCTCGCTTAGGGGAATATCCTCGCGAAAGCTTTTGGCTTTGTAAATCGGTGATCTGAGTTTCCCCTCTTTGTTTACGCCGAGTTTGTAGATCTCTTCGTTACGGAAGTGTTCGTCAAACTCGGCCGTAAACGGCATATCCCACGTAATACACCCGATACTCGGACAAATTGCCGCACATTGAGGATCATCGTAAATACCGACACATTCGACGCATTTGTCAGGCTGAACGTAGTATTGTTTTTTCCCCGTCGGATTGGAAGTATCATCCACAATCGCGTTGACCGGACATTGTTGCAAACACGCATCACAGGTGATGCAGGTATCGTTGATAATAACAGCCATTAGAGTAGTTCCTTATCTTTGGATGTGTGGACAATGCGTTGCAGCCACGGCGGCGGATTGCCCAATAAAAGTTCTTGAAGCTTTACAATCGTCTCATCGATTCGATCATTTTCACCTGAGCGTACCGGATAGATTTTAGAAGCCAGTACCATTTTTGAAGCGGTAGGCCCTATCGCGGAGCAATAGAGAATATCCGCCTCTTGAATAGTACTGATTTTGTAGGCAAGTTTTTCGTGCTCATCCGCAATCGCATCTTCGGAACTGTCGAGTGTCTTGACGTATTCGGCACTCTCGGCAGTGATACGATAAAGCTCAAAGCTTTTCGACCAACCGAAATGTTGATTGACAAAGATACCGTCAGTGGAAGCGAATGCGATGAGCACAACTTATCCTTTTAAACCGCTACCGCTTCACGTGCTTCACGAGCAGCGATAGAGATATCATCACGGAATGTTTGCGGAGCTACTTCAGGTGAGAGAAGACCCCGTTTTTTCGATTCGCTGATAACATACTCAGAGCTGTTAACGTAGTAGTCATTGAACTCGGCAGTGTATGGCATATCCCAAACGATACACCCCTCGGTAGGACAGGCTGCGGCACACGCAGGTGTAGTAGCATGCCCGACACACTCGATACATTTTTCCGGTTTTACGTAGGTATATTCCCAATCATCACGCGGTGAATCACTCTCACTTGCGATTGCGCTTACAGGACACTCATCGATACACGCATCACAGTTAATACAAGAATCAGTAATCATTACGGCCATAATAGACTCCTTAGTTAGTTTTATACAATTGCTCTTTGCATTTTTCATACGAGGTACTATCCAACAAGGGAGTGAGTTTAATATCCACCGCTTTTAAAAGCAGTGTCACCTCACACCCCTCACATAAGTGCATCCGCTCAAACGCGTCGGTTGTAATGAGAGAGTTCATCATTCCGCATGGGGTATCGACACTCACTTCACTAAGAACCAACCCCTTACGAAAATGTTGCAGTTCGCCGTTGAGATGATTTTCAATCGATACACTCCCCTCCTTTGCACCTTTACAGATCGCAATTGCTGCCTCTTGGATACGGCATTCAACCTCATCGCCGATACGAAGCCATTTAGGGAGTTCTGTTTTAAGAAGTTTTAATTCAGTATTATTAGCGCGTACGGTAATACAGCTAAAAAACGGATCGCTTTTGATATCTTCAACCCGTGCTGTAAAGGTATTCATGGTAAACCTCCTACCAGAGATAGATCACAATTTTTTTATCAATGACCTTTTCAAACTGTTCCAGAATCATCCCCGCCGTCGAGGTAGGCCCGAGATGACATCCCGAGCACGCGCCCAGATAGCGAAGCCAGATTTCAGGGGTATCACCTCCGACATAATTCACCAACTCTACTCCGCCGCCGTCGCTTGCGAGGATAGGAGCAAGATTCTCTGTAATAACCGATTCTATTTTCGCGCGCTGGGAGAATTCATCCATCATTCGAAACGTGACATTTATGTCGGTAGCTGCATTCTGGTTACTGACGTACGTAAGGAGTGCATGGGCTTGTGTTTCTCCCGCATGGGCGGCTTTAATCATCCATTTCATCGAGTTTAGAACATCATCGTTGCGGAGCAAAATACCTAGTTTGAGTTGAGCGGTAGGCATATTGGCCTCTGCGGCTACACTATAGTAACGGATCGATTGATCTTTATCGGCGGTAACACCGATCCCGTTCTCATACATACCGCCGAGATAAAACGAAGCAACTTCATGGCCTTGTGCCGCTGCACGATCAAAAAGTTCAAATGCCTTTTTAATATCTTTGGCAACACCGAATCCTTTGACATACATCGTTCCGAGATTGACCATAGCGTCGGTGTTCGTAGCACTCAACCTTTCCCAAATCGATTTTGCCACGGCGAACTCTTTACGATCGTATGCACCAATCGCGTTCTCCATCAATGATTCTGCTTCCATACCCTTCTCCTAATAGTGCTCTTTATAGGGTACTTGGTGCAATTGCCGTTCTAATTCAAAGAATGAGATATGCATAAGCGTTTACATCAATGGACAAAGGAGCAGTAATGATCGCCATCCCTGTGGAACAAAACAGCGATAATCCTATGAGTACAAAACTCTTCGGTAATGCCAAATTTTTCGCCTTAGTTGATCCAAAAAACAAACACTATACCGTTATCGCCAATGAGGGGTGCGGCAACGGTATCAAAACCGCTCATTATCTGTTAGCGGAAGGGGCGACGTCCGCTTTGTACGGATTTTTAGGAGACGGCCCTTTTCATGTGATGGTACGTGAGGGGATGGAAGTGTATTGGCTCGGGAAAGAGACAATGCCTCTAGCTCAAGCGATTGAAGCCGCCTTCTCTGAATCTTTGGTTCGGGTTACCCCTGAAAATGCCGATAGTTATCTCGATCCGGGTACCAATGCGGGTGTGTGTGAATGCGGGTGTAGCCATGAATGAAATTATCACGAACGAAATGGAAGAGATTCGTCGACTTATTGTTGAGACCGTCGCTAAACGTAACGCACTCAAAACCGAAATGGCACAATGGTATGAAGCGCACAGTAAACGGTTTGCGCATACTAATGAGCTCATCACGCTCGATTCAACCCTCAGTGAGCTAGACAGTCACTATAAACGGCTGTGGGATTACCATAACACAAAACCTATCGCATCCTAAAGGAAAAACTATGAATGAAAATCTGCGAAGAGAAATCTTGAAACATGCCAAAGTAGCGTTTGAGCGGGCTTGTACGTTACGGGAAAATGAGAGAATCGAAGTCTATCTGAATGAGGGTACGGTAAAAGTAAGCGATGTTTTAAGCGAAGATGAAAACATCCTCTACAGTCCTAATCGTATCTTATGTTATCAGGTGTGGGGGCATGATTATCTCGAAGAGGAGATCCGCGCATGGATCGATCAGGCCAGAGCAGAGATCAGCCCCAAGCCGCTGGAAGAGAGCATTGTCGAAACGCTGAACGCCATTGCGGCATCCAAAGGGCTCACCCATGAGGAGATCACCTCCGCAGAAGTATTCGCCAACCTGAAAATGGATCAGTTAGAGCAAATCGAACACGCCATCATCGAATACTGGTGGGATAATAAAGAGGTTGAAAATGCCAAGTCGCTGGCATTGGAGCAAATCAACGAAGCACTAAAAGATATCGACTAAAAGAAGAACCATACTAAAAGAGCGGCGGCGATAGCAAGATTTACCCAGCTTCCCCCCTCTCCAAACATCATGACTAAAAAATCAAAATAGTATTTCTCCACTCCTCCCGCATGCAACAGTGCCTCTTTGGCATAGGCGGTGATCTCTGCACCCCAAATAAAAGCGATAATCTCAGGGACAATCAAAAAGAGGACGATCCCCAGAAACCCCCACACCGATTTTTCAGGCTTCATAGCGATAAGGGCTTTTTTCGTAGCCGGACTTTGAGCGATTTGACGGGCTTTAGCATGTAGTTTTTGTTTCATAAGCGGAAGTTTACCCTCTTTATTGATAGAACAATAATTGTATTGAGAGAGTTAACTAATCTTGAAGGAACCCCAATGTCTATCCAAAGCTACATCAGCGAAAACAAACTCGAATGGATGATCGTCTACAATGCCCCTACCGATGCGTACAAATACGCCTATCGCGGATGCCTCGTCGTAACAGAGGGTAAAGTGATCACTGCCGATAAAAGTCTCCCTCCAAAAGAGATCGTTAAACAAGTTATCCTTGCAACCAACTCGGACAAAATTGACTTCTTGGCGTGTGAACTCACCTCATTGGATATTTTTGAAGGTTTCGTAGCGAAATACAAAGAGTTCTTGACTCCAGAGGGAAAATATCTCCTTTTCGTCTCCGACATTATCGGAAAAGGGACATTTGTGTATGAGGGAATCACTTTCCATGCCTTTTCATTGGATGAGAGCTCGGTATGGAATGACTTGCTCGATATCGCCGATCTCTCAAAAGGGGATTTGAAAAAGATGTCCGACAAAGAGAAAATCGATGCAGTATGTAAAGAGGTTCTACGCAGTAATCTCCGTCTAAGCGAAAAAACGTATGAAGAGATCAAATCGTTCCAACGCGGCGGAAAACTCTCTTTCGGAGCGGTATAATCCTCTCAAATTTCCCTTTTTTGGGAA
>NZ_MIBU01000014.1:0-11885 GCF_001830725.1 Sulfuricurvum sp. RIFOXYD12_FULL_44_77 | reverse complement strand
CATACTGAAGTGAACCAATACACCGAGTGCGCCGTTAACGGACATATTGTCCAAAAGCGGAGATTCGATAGCATTTTTGATCGCTTCGTAGGCTGCATTTTCACCTTTGTATTCGCCCACACCCATAAGAGCCAAACCACGGTGGCTCATAACAGTTTGTAAGTCGGCGAAGTCAAGGTTGATGTCGTTGTCGCCGCTGGCGAGGATAACACCCGATGTTCCGCTAACAGCGCGAGCAAGTACGCTGTCAACGATTTTGAAACTCTCTTTGATTCCGAGTTTCGGATCAATGATGGAGAGAAGTTTGTCGTTCGGGATAACGACGATACAGTCGGATTCGTTTTTAAGTTCAGTCAATCCGTCTTCAGCAAGTTTGAGACGTTTTTTACCTTCAAATGAGAAAGGCTTTGTTACAACCGCGATCGTCAATGCACCGACGTCTTTAGCACATTTAGCGATGATCGGTGCAGCACCCGTACCGGTTCCGCCGCCAAGACCTGCTGCTACGAAAACGATATCGGCACCCTCTAGGGCACGTGTCAAATCTTCATAACTCTCGATAGCAGATTCTTTACCCACTTCGGGTTTCATACCCGCACCCAAACCTTTGGTGAGTTTTGCACCGAGTTGGATTTTAGTTGCGGCTGAACCTTGTTCCAATACTTGCGCATCGGTATTAGCGATGATAAGTTCGATTCCCGGGATTTGCTCTTTGAGCATATAGCCGATCATATTACCACCGCCGCCGCCGACACCGACTGCTACGATACGTGCTCCGGTTAGTGTTGTTGATTCTTCAATTGAAAATGGTTCCATGCTTGCTCCTTGACGTGATTAAAATAGTTGAGTTGCCCAATTCCAAAACTTGGAAAGTGGGTTTGGTTGATCGTTTTGGACTGACTTATTTGATCCGATATTGACCATCTTCGCCGTTTCCGCAATTTTCTCTTCCTTTGCCGGAGGCGTTGATGCCGCAGGTGTTGGAGTAGAAGCGGATGGTGTAAGAGGGTCAAATTTCGGTGCTTCTTCAGGAAGTGTTCCCCCATGCACAGCAGCAGAATCTTCACTGGCATGGCGCATACGTCGATTAACATCGATCTCATAAGGGGTATAACCATCGGCAAGATATTTAATCAATCCGACAGCTCCTGAGTAGGAAGGATCTCGAAGGGTATCAAAAAGACCGCCGACATCGGTAGGTTTTGCAAGACGTACCGGCATGTTGTCTAAAATGGCAACGGCGAGTTCGCGTAATCCTTCGATTTTAGTAAATCCTCCGGTAAGAACGACACCGGCACCCATATGCTCTTTAAGGCCGCTTTTCTCAATCGATTGGGCGATAATCATCAAGGTCTCTTCTACACGAGCGTAGATGACGTTGTGTACGACTTCTAAGGATACTTCGTGAGTAGATGTCTCATCACCGATCACCGGAAGCTCGATAAGATCGTTGCTAGGGGCATACAATGAACCGTAGTTGATTTTGACATTATCGGCAGTGTGCAATGGGGTATGCAATGCCATAGAGAGGTCATTGGTAATATGATTGGAACCGACACCTAAAAAGTCGTTATAACGGATCGCGTGACCGGAGTGTATAACGATATTGCTCGTATTGCCACCCATATCGACCACAGCGGCACCGAGCTCTTTTTCATCCGAATTGAGAACGGCGATAGCGGAAGCGTAACCGCTGAGTACAACACTCTCAACATCAACACCCGCCGCTTTGACTGCTTTGCGGAGATTGTTGAGATTGCTTTTTTGGGTAGTGATAATATGGGTTTCAACTTCGAGACGTGCGGCATTCATCCCTAGAGGGTCTTCGATAAAATCCTGATCGTCTACTTTGAAGTTATACGGGAGGGCGTGCAATACTTCAAACTCGTTGGGAATATTGGCGTTATACAAAGAGGTGTGCATAACACGCTGAATTTCGTTGAGGGTAATCTCTTTATTCGGGATATTAACGATACCGCTGGAATTTAAACTTTTAGTGTAGGCACCCGAAATGGTGACGATAGCACTTCGAAGTTCTGTTCCTGCGACCCGCTTGGCGTCATTGAGCGCACTTTTAATCGATTTAGATGCAAGCTCAATGTTGGTGATGCTCCCTTTGCGAAGCCCTTGTGCTTTTGCGATACCGGCTCCGATTATTTGTGCGTTGTTATCGTCATCGATTTCCGCGATGAGCGCACAAACTTTTGTTGAGCCGATATCAATGGCTAAAACGGTTCGTTTCAAATCAAATCCCCTCTACATAGATTTCAACTGGGTACTTGCTCTCAAGTGTTTTGATCAAACCTTGATCCAACAAACTCCCTTTGAGCTTGAGTACGGCATTGGCATCCGCTAATGTTTTATCTTGAAGCAACTTTTGTTCCAAAACGTTATACAAAATAACATTTCCGCTCTCTAAAGTGATAAAACCTTGTTTTTGTTTGGAAGCAAACAGTTTGTTTAGGAATTCTGACCCCTCTTGTGCACTTAAACCCGCTATTTTAGCACTGTCGGCTCGGCTGAGGAAATCGGTTCCAGAACCGCTGAATGTTTTATAACTGTTTTGGGCTAACTCTTGAAGTTTGCTTTTTTTCGCTTCACTCATATAAAGTGCAATAACGTCTGTTTTTGCCTCTTCATAGGTTTTCGTTCGGGAAGGATCCATTTTGTCTAGTTTTACAATGATATAGTCATTGCCGACTTTGCGTGGCTTGAGAAACGGTTTTTGATCATTCAATCCCATAATCTCTTTGGTGAGTTCAGGATCAAAAGCAGATGTTTCAGCACTTAAGGTTACTTTCTGAGGAGTCACTCCCGCTTTGAGGGCACCTTTTTTAAAGTCGATATAAAGTCGAAGTGCCTCTTTCTCCGTTGCTTTATCATGGAGGGCGGCGATGATGATACTTTGTGCTTCGACTAGGGTGAGAATTTTTCCGCTCGTATCTTTGAGCATTTGTCGGTTCATATCGTAATAGTCACTAATCTCTTTTGCCGAAGGAGTTGCTGTGATCAGTGCTTGTGTGACATAGCTGATTTCAAAGCTCGGAGAGGTTTTAAACTCTTTTGAGTGTTTCCCCCAAAGTGCTTTGAGTTCCCCTTCGGTAGGAGTAAGGGTAATCATATTCGGTGTGAGGATTTTATAATTGATCTTATCCGAAATACCCAGAGCATTTCCGAGCGCTTTCTCTTCGATTGCTTTGCTTCCTGAGGATAGCAGGTAAAGTGTTTTTTGGATCAAGAGCTCTTTTTTCATCGACTCTTCGTACTCTTTGATCGTTAAATTGTTTTGCTTTAACGCTTCGGCATAAATCGTTTTATCGAACGTCCCCTCTTTTGCGAAGACAGGTTGAGATTTAATCACATTCCAAAGCTCTTCATCGGTAACCATCAATCCATAGCTTTGAGCCAAATTGAGTACCAATGCTTGATTGACCAGTTGGCGAAGTGCTTGGCGTTGGAGCCCGAATTGCTGAGCTTGTTTCTCGTCAAATTTTCCTTGGAAAAGCTGATTGTATTGGTTAAAAAGATTGGAGTAGCTTTTTTGGAGTTCTCCGGAAGTGATAGAGATATCTCCTACTTTGGCAACCGCGCCGGCTTTATCTCCGTAGCTGTATTGTCCCCATCCTACGAATCCTGCTCCGATAAAAGCAATGGTGGAGATCCAAATCGTAATAACCAAGTATTTCCGATGGCGTTGCATCCAAGTAATCATATTAAACGATCCTGTTGTAAAATTCAGATATTCTATTCACTTTAGCATTAAACTTGGATGAAAATAGGTCACGACTAACAGATGTTATCATAAAATAATCAACTTTAGAGGTTTTCAATGAATAATTTAGAGATTTCGACGCGAGATTTGAGTGTTTTGTGGCATCCGTGCACCCAGATGAAAGATCACGAAACAATTCCTCTCATCCCCATTGCCAAAGGGGACGGGGTCTATTTGGAAGATTTTGAGGGAAATCGGACGATTGATGCGATCAGCAGTTGGTGGGTCAATCTTTTCGGCCATTGCAACCCGTATATCAACAGAAAAATCAAAGAGCAGTTGGATAAACTCGAACATGTTATTTTGGCGGGATTTACCCATGAGGGGATTGTCAGACTTTCCGAGCGGTTAGTGGCACTTTCGCCTAAGGGACTAACGCGCTGTTTTTATGCCGATAACGGTTCCAGTGCGATTGAAGTAGCGTTAAAAATGTCGTATCACTCCCATAAAAACAAGGGGGAGGAGAGAGGATTATTCGTCTCTCTCAGTGAGAGTTATCACGGTGAGACATTGGGAGCACTTTCCATCGGTGATGTCGCACTCTATAAAGAGACCTATGAGCCTTTATTGATCCGCTCCATTCAAACACCATCCCCTATCAATCAGAGTATCGAGGCGGCATTGGAAGCGGCCAAGTCGTTTGAGAGCTTACTCCAAGAACGCGGGGGTGAAATAGCGGCATTGATCGTTGAGCCGTTAGTGCAAGGGGCGGGGGGGATGAAGATGTATCATCCTCTCTTTTTGAGTGAAGCAAAACAGTTGTGTGAACGCTATGGACTCCATTTTATTGCCGATGAAATTTTGGTCGGGTTTGGACGGACGGGGAGCATGTTTGCGTGTGAGCAAGCAGATATAACACCCGATTTTTTAGTCCTCTCAAAAGGGCTTACAGGGGGATATCTGCCTCTGTCGGCTGTACTAACAACAGAGGAAGTATACGGGTCATTTTACTGCGATTATAACCCCTCACGCTCCTTTTTACACTCACACAGTTATACGGGAAATGCACTCGCATGTGCGGCGGCCAATGCCACCCTTGATATTTTTGAGTCGGAGAATGTTATTGAAAATAACCGTAGGACGATTGCGCTCATTGGGGAAGAATTAAAACGCTTTGAGGGGTTGGCGAGAGTGAAAGAGGTGCGCCAATGCGGGATGATTGCGGCGATAGAGCTGGAGGGGTTTGATCCACGTGAGCGGATAGGATTGAAAATTCATCAGCATTGTATGAGAGAAGGGGTATTGATACGACCGTTAGGGAGTGTTATCTATGTGATGACACCGTATGTCATCACATCAGAGGAGTTGAAGAGGGTGTTTAGTGCGATTGAACGGGCAATAGAATCAATCGATATCTAAGCGTGCTTGAGAGTGATCGAGCATCAAAATACGGCAGCTTCGCTCTAAAATAGAGAGCTGTCGCACCATCGCGTGTATGTCACGACTAAAGGCATAAACTCCATACCCTCGGATCACCATAATGGCTGTGTTGTTCTGCTGAAAATATTGGGGAATTTCACTTACCGCCCGCTCATACCAATCATCAAATTTTTTGGGATCATAGATGGCAATTTTCCCGAACTCTTTAAACCCGAAATAATCTTTGGGGATGATGATGGAGTGGTTGAGTGAAAATGCCGTTGTAAAAGGGGGCATCGTAAAGGTGATGTATTTGGCATCGGAGATTTGGCGATAAATTCCCTGATGAATCGAGGCGTCGATACTGGCATCTTTCCAGCGGTAATCTTTGTTATAAAACAGATCAATCAGGCTCTCTTCATTGATCGAGTCGAAAACAGCATTTTTGGTGTTGATCGTAAAAAGATTGGTATCAAGTTTAGCGGAGAGTGAACCGTGATAGATGCCAAAAAAATCTTTTCGAAACATTGAGAGGGCAAAAGTGGCGAGTTGACGCTTAACGTATTGTTTATCCATAAAGGGATTTTATCATATTTTAAACAATATGTTAGTGAGGGTAGGTTATTATAAGGGGACTAAAATGCAAAGGCAGTTGCGTGCAAGAAACTCCCCATATCCCCGTCCTTTACCGAGAGGTGGTCGAAGCATTTTCCCCATGCAAAGAGGGGATTGTTATCGATTGTACCATGGGATACGGAGGGCACACGTCGCTGCTGCTTGAAAATACCCCTTCGTTATTACTCCTGGGAATCGATCAAGACCCCACCGCTATCGCTTTTTCCTCCAAACGGCTGGAACCTTTTGGGAGACGTGTTGAGATCAGGCGCGGACGTTTTTCCGAAGTGGCTCGTGATGCGATTGCCGAAAAAGGGGAGAAGATTTGCGGTATTTTGGCCGATATAGGGGTCTCTTCCTTACAGCTAGATCAGCGTGAGAGGGGATTTTCGTATGAGAGCGATACTCTCGATATGCGGATGAACCCCGATGCACCTCTGAGTGCGCGTGAGGTGGTCAATGAGTACTCGCAAAGTGCGTTAGAGACTATTCTACGTGAGTACGGTGAAGTAACGAATGCCCGTAAAGTGGCGGAAACGATCGTGCAGCGTCGCCCTTTCGCTTCGGCAAAAGAGCTCTCCAACGCGATTTTTCATCTGATGCCGAAGGGTAAAAAGATCCACCCCTCGACCCTAGTGATGCAGGCGATACGGATCGAAGTGAATGATGAACTGGGCGAATTGACACGGTTGCTCGATGCGATAGAAACATCGACGATTAAGTTTCTTCGTGTTGCGATTATTACGTTTCACTCCCTCGAAGATCGGATTGTTAAAAACCGCTTCACCAAATGGGGGAAAAACTGTATCTGTCCCGATGATGCGATGCGTTGTACCTGCGGCAACAAAAATGCTATCGGCAAAGTGATTACGAAAAAACCGCTGATTGCTCAGGCTGATGAGCTTCGTGCCAATTCGCGGAGTCGAAGTGCAAAATTACGAATTTTTGAAATACGAAGAGATTGAACCTTATGAGCGATAAACTCGATATTTTAGAAGAGACCCAGCACATAATAAGCCCCGATGATTCGATGGGGCTGCTCTTTTTGCGGAATGTTTTTGTGGGGATTTTTTTGGTATTGGTAGTAGTGTTTCCGAAGATATTTATCAATACCCAAATCTATTTTAAAAGCCGTGAAATCTCTACCCTCAGTCATGAACATGATGCTCTTCTAGAAGAGAATCGTCTCATAAAAGCAAAAGTTGAGTCTATGAAATACAAAAGTCAGGTATTGGACACCCTTTTTTAATTCATCTTCTGCGGCTCCTTTTTATGCAACTAAGAATTGTGGTGGTATAATCTCCGACTTAAATTGATCCTATGGCGAGTCGAGGTATAATCTGGTTTTTAGAGTATTGAAACCATACGATCCAAAATTTTTAGAAATGAGTTTGTATGAGCCGTCTAGTCATATTTTTACTCGTTGGGGTTACCCTTTTGGAGTCGGCCGCGTGGAGAGAATCGAAAACCTTTAATCTCAAAAAAGATGAATTGGTTAAAGTTCTCGTAAAAAGTGAAGGACAAGAGCGTCTATTGAATTTTCGATGGACCCTTTATGCCGATAAGGCTTTGGTCGTACATGAAAGTTTTGATCGGTTTGTCGGACAGCATGTTCTGTATGTAGGGCATGTCAATCAAAGCTTTCGGAAAGTTCTCTTGAGCGCTAAACGGACCCAGAAAGATGTCCCCTATATTATTGTCGTTTTTAAAAAATTCGATGAGGGGAACAATACGGCACAAATGGATCTGTTATTAATAGATAAAGAGAATCGGATCGTGTTGGATTATTTAACAAAGAAGTGATGAATAGGTATGTTGAAAACGGTAGAAACTCTTATTGCTAAACTGATCGATGAGGTCGATTACCCTCATGCTACAGAACTTTTTAAAACTCTCTCAGGGGGAAAGCGGCTGCGTGCGAGGCTCATTTTAACCATCGCGCCTGAAGCTCCCGATGCCCCGTTGCTCGGAGCGATTGTCGAACTTATTCATGCGGCGAGCCTGCTTCATGACGATGTCATCGATGAAGCACAGCTCCGTCGCGGTGTCCCCTCTGTTAATGCGACGCATGGATCAAAAACGGCGATTATGCTCGGCGATATTCTCTACTCCAAAGCGTTTAGTGAATTGACCGCGTTTGACCCTGCTATCTCCCGCGCCGTTGCCGAATCGGTTACTCGCCTCTCGGTTGGAGAGATGATGGATGTCGCTATGGCGGAGAGTTTTAATACCGACCGTCATCTCTATCTCAAAATGCTCTACCTCAAAACGGCCACTCTTATCGAAGCGTGTGCCTACAGTGCGGCGATTCTAACGGGTAAAGATGCTAATGCCCATGCTACGTACGGGAAAAATTTGGGATTGGCATTTCAAATCGTGGATGACATTCTCGACATTACCGCCGATGAAGCGACGCTGGGGAAACCGTCACTGAATGATTTTTCTGAAGGCAAAGTGACATTGCCGTACATTGATCTGTATGAGCGGTTGGATGAGGCGGGTAAAGAGCGTCTCGTTCACAATCACGCCAAAGTGTTGAATGAAGAGGAAAAAGGGTGGATCCGTTCCCAAATGGATACGTTCAAGATTATCGAACACTCGTATGATCATGCCAGAGCCCTTTGCGATGAAGCGATTGAAGCCATCGGTGAAGATATAGCACTGCGTGCCATTATTGAAACTGTTATTCAAAGAAGCCATTAATGCACTATTTGATTGTTAGTTTTTCACATAAAAACTCGACGATAGCGATACGGGAAAAACTTGCTTTTGTAGATGATGCGGCACGGCTGAATGGTATGAAAATACTAAATTCAAACGGTTGCATTAGCGAATCGATGGTTCTCTCTACCTGCAACCGTGTTGAGATTGTGTGCAGCTGCAATGATACGGAATCGGCGATAGAGGCAGTTTTTAGATTGTTATCAAACCACTCGGGACTTACCCCGCATGAACTCCAAGAACGTGCCGATATTTTTGATGATGAGGGGGGAATTCATCACCTTTTCAGTGTGGCGAGTTCTCTGGATTCGATGGTTGTCGGAGAGACGCAGATCGCCGGTCAGCTCAAAGATGCCTACAAGCTATCCCAAGAGAACGGATACTCCGCTCAAAAGATCGGCCGTGCGATGAGCTATGCCTTCAAGTGTGCCGCTGAAGTACGCAATGCAACCAATATCTCCTCCAAACCGGTCTCTGTTGCCAGTGTCGCCGTAGCGAAAGTGAAAGAATCGGTCGGGGATGTAAGCGGTAAAAAAGCGTTGGTGATCGGTTCGGGAGAGATGTCGGTGATAACCTGTAAACATCTCACCGCACAAGGGGTGGATGTGACGGTTATGAACCGTACCTTTGAGAAGGCCGAAGCAATAGCACGTGAATGCAATGCCCGTGTCCGCTCTTTTGAAGAGATCGGCTATGCGATCAACGAAAATGAGTTGCTTTTTACCGCGACGGGGTCCATCACTCCGATTATTACCGAGGATATGATACAACCGACGTCGTTTGATCGTTACTGGTTTGATATGGCGGTTCCGCGCGATATCGAGTGTGATGCAGCGCTTTGGTCGATTCGCCTTTTTTATGTCGATGATCTAAAATCGATTGTTTCTGAAAATATCGCTCTTCGTGAGGATGAAGCGAAACTCTCTTATGTGATCATCCGTCGCCACGTTACCCTCTTTTTTGAATGGCTCAAAACCCTCTCCGTCGAACCGTTGATCAAAAATATGTATCTCAGAGCCTCCGATGCCGCATTCCAAGAATCGACGCGGGTGCTCGAAAACGGCTATATCCCTAAAGAGTATGAACACGCCGTACATAAAGCAACCCTTCAGGCACTAAAGCGGTTTTTGCACCCGTTTGCCGAGAGGATGCGTGACGGTTCCGATCCGATGCGTGTTGATGCCCTAATCGAATCAATGAGTTTTTTGATGAATCAGGAAGAGGGGGATGAATTGTCCCAAAACTCCTGTACCTATTACCCTAAAGGAAAATAATGCGTTTTAGTAAAGCCTATATCCCCACTACCAAAGAAGCACCGAAAGATGCACAACTCCCAAGCCATATCTTCCTCTCACGTGCCGGATTTGTCACACAGGTAGCGGCAGGATTGTATAATTTCTTGCCGATGGGAAAACGGGTACTTCGTAAAATCGAAAACATTATTAATGAAGAGATGGCTGCATGTGATGCCCAAGAGGTCGATCTCAGTTTCGTCACCCCTGCCGAGTTGTGGGAAGAGAGCGGACGGATCGAGAAGTTCGGTAAAGAGCTTCTCCGTTTTCGTGATCGTAAAGAGAACCTATTTGTTCTCGGGCCGACTCATGAGGAGATGATGGTCAACATCGTCCGTAATCGGGTGAATAGCTACAAACAACTCCCGATCAATCTTTATCAGATCAAAACGAAATTTCGTGATGAAGCGCGCCCGAGATTCGGTCTTATGCGCGGACGCGAGTTCGTGATGAAAGACGGCTACAGCTTTCACTCTTCTACCGAAGATTTAGATCGTGAGTTTGATGCTATGGAAGCGGCCTACAAACGTATTTTGGAGCGGCTGGGTCTTAACTTCCGTGTCGTTGAAGCCGACAGCGGTGCGATCGGCGGTACGGGGTCAAAAGAGTTGATGGTACTTGCAGGAAGCGGTGAAGACACCCTTGCCGTGTGCGATACATGCGAATACGGTGCCAATGTCGAAGCGGCACGCCGCGCACCTCGAAGCACTTTTCCTGAAGCGCCGAGTGCCGATTTCGCCCGTTTTAAAACCCCTGATATCAAATCTATCGACGATTTGAGCAACTTTTTCCATGTCGATCCGTATTACACCCTCAAAGCGGTAGTTCAGCGTGCGGTTTATACTGAAGGGTCTGAATTGGTCTGTTTCTTTATTCGCGGATGCGATGAGCTTCAAGAGGTAAAAGCACGTAACAGTGTCGGTGCGATCGATTTGGTTGATGCAACTGAAGCCGAACTCACGGAGATTGGTTTGGTTCCGGGATTTATCGGGCCGCTCGATCAAGATAAAATCCGTATCGTTATGGATAACGATACACGCGGGGCAACAACGATGATTACGGGTGCCAACGAAGCCGATTACCATTTTGTCGGTGTGGATCTCAGTGTCATGAACGAAGCCCATTTTGCCGATCTCATCAGTGTTCAAGAGGGGGACGGATGTCCTCACTGCGGCGGTAAAATTCTCCATACCAAAGGGATCGAAGTAGGGCATATTTTCAAACTGGGAACCGTCTATTCCGCACCGCTTAAAGCGGAGTTTTTGGATGAAAACGGCCGTTCACAGCCTTTTATTATGGGAACCTACGGGATGGGTGTCAGCCGTCTTGTCGCTGCCGTCATCGAACAGCACCATGATGAAAAAGGGTGCATTTGGACGCACGCAACGGCTCCGTATCTGGTCAATGTTATGGTCTCAAACATCAAAGAAGAATCTCATATGGCATATGCCGAAGAACTGTATGCATCTTTGCAATCTCGCGGTATCGAAGCAATGCTGGATGATCGTAAAGAGCGATTCGGATTTAAAATGTCCGATGCGGAACTGATCGGTTTTCCGTTTACCGTTATTGTCGGTAAAGAGTTGGAGAATGGTTCGGTTCAAATTATGGTACGCTCTACCCGAGAGATGATTACCGTTAACGCGGCAGACGTACTAAGCAAAATTGAGGAATTACGACAGTGATCTATTTTCTGATTTACCTTTTTGCAGAAGTCTTTATCACCATTGAGATTGCTACGCAAATTGGTGGATTGGCAACCTTTTTCGAAATTGTATTCAGTGCCTTTTTAGGAATTTTCATCTTAATGAATTTTCGTCATACGTTGAGTGAAAATCTTGATGCTCTTCGCACGCGTCAAATTGATATGCAGGGATTTTCAAATCGGAATATTATGGGGCTATTGGGGGCAATCCTCCTGATTCTTCCAGGATTTTTATGTGATTTTATCGGTATTTTAATGCAATTTTCCCTTTTAGGAACATTGATCATTAACCGTTTTACGCGAAAATATCCACCAGACAACTCTACCCAAACCACACGAAAGGATGATTATGTCATTGATGCCGAAATTATCGACGATACTCGCTCTCTCCGCTAGCCTTATGGCAGCAACCGATGCTGAA
>NZ_MIBU01000013.1:0-2284 GCF_001830725.1 Sulfuricurvum sp. RIFOXYD12_FULL_44_77 | reverse complement strand
GTTGTAGGTATTGCCACGTCCGTGAAACAAGCGAGTATATTCATCGCTAATATCGCGTGAACTTATCAGCAGTAGCTGATGCAGATCTTCTAGACTCATATTTTGAGATCGAGCAGGCTGCCACGTCTTTGCGTATCCGGTGCCAATGCTGATGGATTGAGCGTCAGATAGTTTTGAAGCGATTTTAGAGCTTTTTGTTCTTCTTGGGAATCGGGCGGATACAACTTTGTCAAATCTTGTGGGAGAGATTCTCCTGAGAGGATGTCTCCGTTACTGTCGTGATAAATACCTGCCGCACGCATAAATCCGATCGTCACGATCCCTTTGGCGGCTTGGTAATTTTCAGCATTTAAGAGGGTGTTATAAAGCTTCCGTTCTGAGGGGTTCAGCTCTTGGGAAATCATACTGAAATCGTCTTTGAGTTGGTCGATTTCTCCCGTTTGCGATATCTCTTTGTACGAGGGGGGAGGCGAATAGGAGGATGAGGCAAAAGGGTTGGAAAACGGATAGGAGCTGTTCGTTTGAACTTGCATTTGTACTCCTTAATAATTATAGTTATCAATTTCTTAGCAAAAAACAGTCCAATTTTTTTGTAGAGAGTGCTTATAGAGTAATCTGGGTGTAAATATTTCGAGATATACTGTCAAAAAACGGGGCAATGATGAAAATCTTACTTTTTTTACTCCTTACAATGGCGTTATCCGCAGAGGATCTTCGCAATAAAATCGATCATATTATTGTCATCTATCTCGAGAACCGTAGTTTCGATAATGTGTTTCGGGGGTTTGAAAAAGCTGATACATCGGATAAACCTCTATACCCCTATTCTCAACAAATTGATCGTAATAAAAATGTGTATACAACCCTGCCGATGGGAGAAAAATCGATACAAGCTGGCTTTTCATCAGCTTTGAATAATCAACCATTTTTACTCGATACTACTGTTTCACATACGGGGATGATCCCTGATCTTGTCCATCGGTTTTATCAAAACCGACTTCAGATTAATGGAGGCTCAAACGATCGTTTTGTCGATATCAGCGATGAAAAAGGGCTGAGTATGGGGTATCACGATATGCGGGATAGTGCAATGTGGCGCTATGCGAAAGAATTTACCCTCTGTGATCGTTTCTTTGCGGCGGCATTCGGAGGATCGTTTTTAAATCATCAGTGGCTGATCGCCGCACGAACTCCGTACGTCGGAACAGAGTCGAGTGTTTCTCGGTATGTGTTGGATGAGCGCGGGGAGATCATACGTGACGGTATCCTCACCCCTGATGGCTATGCGGTTAATACGATACAGCCATATTATCCGCCGTTCAAGGCTAAATATTCCGATCCCGCACTGCGTCTTAAACCGCTCGAATATGACACGATTGGGGATCGCTTGAGCGATAAGAACATATCTTGGAGCTGGTACAGCGGAGGGTTTGATGTGGCGCTCTTGGGGCGGGGCGATGCAATCCACTACCAATACCACCATAACCCGTTTTTGTATTTTTCACGATATGCACCTCATACCCAAGGGCGTCAGCATCTCAAAGACGAAAAAGCTTTTTTTAGTGAATTAGAGGAAGGAAAGTTACCGAATGTCGTCTTTTTTAAACCCTCCGCTGAGGATAATCAACATCCAGGATACGCAAGCATCAAAGCGGCGGATAAAAAACTATCCCAAATCGTCGAAGCGGTACGAAGTAATCCGAGTGTCTGGAAAAAATCGCTTATCATTGTCACGTATGATGAAAACGGCGGTTTATGGGATCATGTGGCGCCACCCGTAAGTGATCGATGGGGACCGGGTACGCGGATACCGGCTCTTATCATCTCACCCTATGCTAAAAAAGCGTACGTGGATCATACAGAATACGATACAACCTCGATATTGCGCTTTATCGAATGGAGATATACTTTGGAGTCGTTGGGCGAACGTCGAAGTAATAATTTGCTAAATAGCTTAGAATAGCTCCCACGGTTTATTCCAGACTTTGAGTTGGGTACAACATTCCGCACTCACAAACCGCTCTCCCACATCGGGGGGCGAGACAAAACAAAACTCCTCATCACCCAGACGAAACCGCAGTGCGTAGGCGTGTAAGTATCCCCGTTCCTCTTTTCGTGCTTCATCAGATGCCGCGTAGCGTTCATCTCCCGCGATGGGAGAGCCGAGGCTTTTGAGTGCGACGCGAATTTGGTGGGTTTTTCCCGTATGGGGCTTGATCAAAAAAAAGCGCTCATGGGTGCGCAGAGCGCAACTGATAAACTGGGTGATGGCGGGATTTTCCAT
>NZ_MIBU01000012.1:0-2325 GCF_001830725.1 Sulfuricurvum sp. RIFOXYD12_FULL_44_77 | reverse complement strand
GAGGGCTTTGTCCCATTTTAGATATAATTTCTCAACTTTGACCCCTCTGAATGTGAGATGGTCAATACTAAATCCCTCTAGCAAAGCGACAAACGTGAAAAAGCCAAGAAAAAAAGTAAAAACTAAAAAAAGCAGAACACTCTTATGGGTTTTTGGAATTATTTTGGTGGTGATTGTATCTTTCATGACTTACCTGTTTTCATCCGTTACATCACCCAAAATCGTCTATATACCGCAAGGTTCCGTCTTTAAAAGTATATCACACCTCCAAAGCGAAGGGGTAAATCTTTATAAATTTGATGCGTTTATTTTACGATTATTAGGACAGCCTCAGCAAGGGTGGATTGATATCAAAGAGGAGAAAATGAGCCGAATCGAGTATCTTTATCGCCTCACGACGGCAAAAGCGGCAACACGCCAGATTACATTAATACCGGGTGAGACGAGTATTATATTCTTGGAACAGCTCTCAGAAACTCTGTCGCTCGATAAAGATTTATTGGTGTCGGCGTATGAGAAACACGCCCCTTATAAAGAGGGGAACTTTGTCCCTGATACCTACAGCATACCGAACGGAATCAGCGAAGAAGATTTGATTATTCACCTCCTTAATGAATCGGACAAGAAAATGCAACGATGGGCTGAAGAGCTTAATACACCTTTTGAGAAGGAAAAATGGTTACAAATTGTAACAAAAGCATCCGTTATACAAAAAGAAGCAGCATCGCTCAGCGATATGCCCTATGTAAGCTCCGTTATTGATAATCGGATAAAAGAGGGGATGCGTCTCCAAATGGACGGTACCTTAAATTACGGAGAATTCTCTCATCAAAAAGTGACCGCTCGTCGTATACGAACGGACAGAACTCCCTATAATACGTATAAAAACAAAGGTTTGCCACAATATCCCGTATGCAACGTTTCCAAAGAAGCAATAGCTGCCGCACTGAACCCCGCCGATACTAATTACCTCTATTTCGTACGCGGCAAGGATGGTGAGCATATCTATAGTAGTTACTTTTCTACACACCGTAAAAACATAGTAAATGCTACAAAATGAAACATATTTGGAACTTCTTCTCCCCTTTAGGGCATTAAATAGAAAAAAACTCTCGTGAGAGTGTTATGATGCTCGTATAAAAAAAATGACAGGAGAACCTGATGGCAAAAATCATTTGGTCAGTAATTGATGAAGCTCCGGCACTAGCGACTTATTCGCTACTTCCAATCGTAAATGCATTCACACAAGCAGCAGGTGTAGAAGTCATAACAAGTGATATTTCACTTGCAGGGCGCGTAATCGCAACTTTTCCAGAAAGAATGAGCGATGCTCAACGCATTCCTGACAATCTTGCTCAGTTAGGTGTTATTGCAACTCAGCCTGATGGTAACATCATTAAACTTCCTAATATTTCTGCTTCGATTCCACAGCTTAAAGCGTGTATTGAAGAGCTTCAATCTCAAGGTTACGATCTTCCTAACTATCCGGAAGAGCCTAAAACAGATGAAGAAAAAGAGATTTTTGCACGTTATGCTACATGTCTTGGTTCAGCGGTTAATCCGGTTCTTCGTGAGGGTAACTCAGATCGTCGTGCGGCGGTTGCGGTTAAAAACTTTGCAAAGAAAAACCCACACAAACTACGTGCATGGGATGAGGGTTCAAAAACTCGTGTTGCCCACATGAACAGCGGCGATTTCTATGCGAATGAGCAATCAATCACGAAAAAAGGTGATGGTAAAGTTGTTATTTCTTTGAACGGAAAAACCCTTAAAGAGATCAATGCGGTTGATAGTGAAGTACTTGACGGTACCTTCTTGAGTGCAAAAGCATTACGTTCATTTTATGCTGATGCGATTGCGGAAGCAAAAGAGAAAAATATCCTTTGGTCTATCCACCTTAAAGCAACGATGATGAAAGTATCCGATCCGATCATGTTCGGTCATGCGGTATCTGTCTTCTTTAAAGATGTATTTGAAAAATACGGAGCAGATTTCAAAGAGATCGGTGTTAACCCGAATCTCGGTCTTGGTGATTTATACAAAAAATTGGCAAAACTCCCTGCTGATAAAAAAGCGGAGATCGAAGCGGCTATTATGGCGGTTTACCCAACTCAACCGGCTATGGCGATGGTTGATTCTGATAAAGGGATCACGAACTTACATGCATCAAACGACGTGATCATCGATGCATCACTACCGGTTGTAGTACGTGACGGTGGCAAAATGTGGGATCCGGCAGGGAAAGTACAACAATGTATCGTAACAATCCCGGATCGTTGTTACGCAACAATGTACTCAGAGTGTATTGAAGATTGTAAGAAAAAC
>NZ_MIBU01000011.1:0-1081 GCF_001830725.1 Sulfuricurvum sp. RIFOXYD12_FULL_44_77 | reverse complement strand
CAATTTTTTAACTCAATTCGAGGGAGCATACCGTATGGGAAGAGCGTTTGAATATCGTAAAGCGGCAAAAATGAAGCGCTGGGGGAATATGTCGAGAGTATTCCCAAAACTGGGCAAAATCATCACGATGGCGGCAAAAGAGGGTGGGGAAGATCCCGATATGAACCCGAAACTCCGCAGTGCGATTTTGACGGCTAAAGCGCAAAATATGCCAAAAGACAATATTGATGCGGCGATCAAACGGGCTTCCGGTAAAGACGCTATTTCATTGGCGGAGATGAATATCGAGGGGAAAGGGCCTCACGGCGTTCTCTTTTTCGTAGAGTGTGCTACCGATAATAATGCACGAACTATTTCCAATGTTCGTACGATTTTCGGTCGTGCCAAAGGGGAAACTCTTAATAACGGTTCACTCGAATTTATGTTTAGCCGTAAAGCGGTGTTCCGATTTCCAAAACCTGCTATGGATCTCGAAGAGCTTGAATTCGCACTCATCGATGCGGGACTTGAGAGTATCGAAGAAGAAGAGGGTGAAGTGAGTGTTTACGGTGAATATACCGCATTCGGAGCACTGTCTGCTGAATTGGAAAAAATGGGTATTACACCTGATAGTGCCGCGTTAGAGCGTATCGCAAACTCTCCGGTAGAGTTCAGCGATGAGCAAATGTCCGATATCGAAAAACTGATCGATAAACTCGAAGAGGACGATGACGTCCAAGCCGTTTATACGAATATCGGTTAACATTTCCCTTCGGGGATATCCCCTCTCTCATCACACTTTTATCACAAAGTTCAATATTTTCCGCTATACTCTTTTCATCATCATTAGGTATAGGAGTAGGAATGAAATTTTTAACGTGTACTAAAGCTGCACTTTTAGCATGTGTATTGCTGGGGTCTTCCGCAAATGCAAAAGAGTTTAAAGCCCTTCCGATTTTGGACAAGAACTTTTGTCCGAATATTCAAGTGGGATTATCTGCGGGGTATATGAATCTCAAAAATGTGAATGCGGCAGGTTCTACCGCAGGGATCGAAATCTCATTGGATTGCCCTGTTTTTACCCTCCCATGGGATAACCTCA
>NZ_MIBU01000010.1:0-13691 GCF_001830725.1 Sulfuricurvum sp. RIFOXYD12_FULL_44_77 | reverse complement strand
GGGAAAATCTTATCGACATGATCAATTTTTAAAAATGGTTTTGCACTCATTTGAGTCCTCGCTTACGGTAATCAAAGAAATCGGCGATCAGCCCCATAGCCGCATCGAGGATATACCCGATGATTCCTATGAGAATGATCCCGATAATAATATGGGAGTAGTTGAGATTGTTGTACTCATCCCAAATCCAAAATCCGATCCCTACACCTCCGGTGAGCATCTCTGCCGCGACGATAACGAGCCATGCGATTCCCAACGATAAACGCATTCCCGTAAAGATAAAGGGAACGGCAACGGGGAGGATAATCTGAAATACCCTCTCAAAGGCACTGAGTTGAAGTACCCGTGCGACGTTGAGATAATCTTCGCTGACACTCCGTACCCCCAAAGCCGTATTGATAATAATCGGCCAGATCGAGGTGACGAAGATGACGAAAATGGCCGTCGTATTGACCTCTTTAAAGACAAACAGTGCCAACGGCAACCACGCGAGAGGTGAAACGGGCTTTAGAATCTGAATGTAGGGATTGAACGCCGTATAAGCGCTTTTGCTCATTCCGATCAACAGTCCCACAGGAACACCCACCGCGATGGCGAGGGCAAATCCGCCAAATACGCGAGCCAGTGAATTGCCCAGTTGCAGTGCGATCCCCTGATCTCCCGCACCGTTGTTGTAAAACGGATCAGAGAGGACGATGAGGAGTTCGCTCCATACTTCGCTAGGTGGAGGAAACCCCGGTATCCCGGCGGAAATAGCCGACCAAATTGCGATCACTACTCCAAAGAGCAGCAGAGGCAAAAGGACGGCATTACTATATTTTGAAACCATAATGTGCTCCTTTGGCGTTACTTCGCGGATACTTTCCAATTATTCACTTTGAGGAGTGCTTCTTTGGTGATTTTAGGCGATTTAATCGGCGCATTGTAGATGTAATCAACTGCTTTGTTGGGATCAAACGTCACGCCGTCGATGAATTTTTTCTCCACTTTCCATTGTGTAGCGGGAAGGGCATAATTGACCTCTTTTGCAGCTTTAGCAAACAAATCGGGGCGATAAACGCTCTCAACCACTTTTTTCATATCTACAGGTTTATCGAGTTGTCCCCATCGGATCATTTGGGTTACTTGCCATAAACCGTGACTGTAGTAGGGATAAAGTGCCTGTTTTTTGCCGAAGACGTTGAAGTTCGGCATTGGAGTCGTAACGCCGTTAGTAAACATATAGGTGCCTGTCATCGAATTGTCGATAACGTCCGTTGGTGCGTTGACGTAGGATTTGGATGAGAGAATTTTGGATGCCTCTTTACGGTTGTCCCATGATGCATCGAGCCACATTCCCGCTTCGATCACCGCTTTGATCATGGCTTTGGTCGTTTCAGGATTTTTATCGGCAAACGCTTTTTGTACCCCTAACACTTTTTCCGGTCCGTTTTCCCAGAGCTGATATCCGGTTATCAGCGTTTTCCCTACATTACCCATAACGGTACGTTGGTTCCATGGCTCCCCTACACAGAATCCGTCGATGTTTCCGGCAGTCATGTTGGCGACCATTTGCGGCGGCGGAACGACTTTGAGGGCGACATCGCTGTCGGGATTAACTCCACCGGCTGCCATCCAATAGCGTACATGGTAGTTATGGGTTCCCGTAGGGAATGTCATTCCGAACTCAGGAACCCCCATTGTTTTAGAAGTAATTACTTTTTTGAGTGCGGTAGCCGAGCCTTTTTTGGTGGCGATAGGATCGGCCGCCATCATGGCATCATACATTTTATTCGATACGCTGATGGCATCACCGTTTTGACCGAGTGCCATGAGGGCGACCATATCTTTTTTGGTGCTTCCGACACCGAGCGTCGTAGCGATCGGCATAGCGGCAAGCATATGGGATGCATCGAGTTCACCGACGGTCATTTTGTCACGGACGTTTGCCCAAGATGCTTCTTTGCTTAGTTCTACATTTAAACCGTGTTTGGCAAAGAACCCTTTTTCTTTTGCGATAACCAAAGCTGCACAATCGGTTAATGGGATGAATCCGATTTTGAGATCTTTTTTCTCCGGTGCAGCCATCGCTATGGAAGCAGCTAGTGATAACACTAACGCACCTTTTCCTAAAATATTCAAGCTTTTCATGGAAACTCCTTATTAAGACTATTTTGTCTGAAATAATTGTAGAGCAAAAAATCCGAAAATATAGGCAGTGGTATGATTAAAAAATAACCAATTTAAGATAAAAATATCTTAAATTAAAATTTAGATAGAAGTTTTAAATCCGTTTCACTTTGCGTTGCAGTACATCTTCGGTGATTTCACTTAAGCGCATCGCCGAATACATCTCCAGCATCTCTTGACGCCACACGTCCCATTGGGCATGAAGTGCACACGGTTTCTCCGCTTCACAATCTCCTATCCCCAGTACACATGCGTCAAAAAATGTTGATCCGTCGACTGCTTCGATGATCGAGAGGAGGGTGATATCAGAAGCACTACGAGAGAGAGTAACCCCTCCTGCCGCACCGCGCTGAGAGATCAGGATTCCGGCATGTACCAGTTTTTGCAGGGATTTAGCCATAAAATGAAAAGGGAGTTCCAATGCTTCACTAATCTCTTGAATCCGATGAAACTCTCCTGAGGGCTTGGTGGAGAGCCATACAGCGGCACGAATCGTATCTTGGCAAGCGGAAGAGAGCATCACTGAAACCTTTTTCATATAATAGTGTAATTGTAGCTTAGATTATCGGCTCAGGGCGCCTTATTATTAGAACTTCAGATCATAATTATCCATTAAATGTCGATACAATGGATAATATGGTATATTTTAGGAAGTAGGAGTGAGAAAGTAGGCTTTATGTTAAAAAAATTTATTAAATGTTGTCGTAGAAATTTTTTATTACAAATAACTGTTCTATTTCTTCCTATTGCGATAGGGATCATATGGGTAGCTATTTATAATTATAATGCTGAAAAAAAACAAGAATATATATTGAATGCATCGAATCAATTTGCAATTTTGAATAGGGGGAAAAATTCTATCACTCAAGCTCTGGATAGAGTTAAGTATGATGTTCAGTATCTTTCACATTATCATGAATTTGAGGATTATGTTATGACCGGCTCGTCTGAAAAGGTGGAGCATTTGAGTCATGATTTCAAATTTGTGATGGGGAATCGTTGTGTTTATGATCAGATTCGATGGATAGATGAAACCGGTATGGAACGGTTTCGAATCAACTTTAATGGGGGTTCTCCTGCTCTTATCGATTCTAAATATCTTCAAAATAAAGAAGGGCGTTACTATTTTTCGGATGCGATGCAGCATAGGGAAGGGGAAACCTATTTTTCTCTATTTGATCTGAATGTGGAGAATGAAAAAATAGAAATTCCCTATAAGCCGATGATCCGTTCTGCGACACCGGTTATAGGTAAAGACGGTCATAAAAAAGGGATATTTATCATCAACTATTTAGGGGATGAACTAATCCGTAAATTCATTGATGCCACCTCTCTTTCAAATGGGGATGTGATGTTGCTCAATAGTGATGGGTATTGGCTAAAAGGGGTAAAAAAGAGCGATGAATGGGGGTTTATGTTCAATCGCAATCATCTGACCCTTGCACATCGCTATCCATCTGCATGGCAGCGGATTAGCAAAGCCGAAGAGGGGCAATTTGTAGATGAAAAAGGGCTGTGGACTTTTATGACGATTCGTCCATCGGTAGATATCAAAGAACCGATATGGAAAGCCGTTATATTACTGCCCACAGAGAAACTTTATGTTAAAAGCGATGCTTTATTGGTTCGTCTTTCCATCCTAACGGTACTGGGGTTAGTGCTGGCCGGGATCGGGAGTGTCTCATTGGCTTATTTCTACCGCAAAAAACAGATGACACTCAATGAACTTTCCAATTTGCATCAAAGAACGGAGGGGATTTTACGCGCTGTTCCTGACATGATTATGCAAGTCGATAATGAGAAACGGTATGTATGGGCTAATCATATCGGGATCGAATTTTTCGGAGAAGAAGTCATCGGAAAAGAGGTTTCTTTTTATTTTGAAGGGGAACAAGATATTTACACGGTTGTTCAGCCTCTTTTTGATGGTAAAAATCATGCTGTTTATGTCGAAAGTTGGCAGCGGCGACGTGATGGTGAAAAACGTCTTTTGGCGTGGTGGTGCCAAGCTCTTTGGGATGAAGGGGGTAGTATCACAGGAACCTTGTCGACGGCGCGGGATATTACCGAGGAGTATCAAATTCAGAAGAACTTGCAAGAGTCTGAAAAGAAATATAAAAATCTTGCTAAAGCAATGGAACAGGTCGATGATATTTTGTATATCACAGATAAATTTGGCAATATTTCGTATGTAAACGGTGCGTATTGCCGTCATACCGGCTATACCCAAGCGGAAGCTATCGGAGAAAATTCGCGTATTTCAAAATCAGGAATGCATGATCAGTTGTTTTACAAAGAGTTGTGGAGAACAATCTTAAGCGGAGAAGTGTATCGAAATACATTGATAAACCGAAAAAAGAACGGTGATTTGTATTATGAGAAAAAAACCATCACTCCGCTCAAAGATGATAATCAGCAAATAGTTGGGTTTATTTCAAGCGGAAAAGATGTGACACAAGAGACGATGTTACATCAGGAAGTGGAGCGTATTGCTATGATCGATAGTCTTACGGGCATCTATAACCGTCATAAGTTTGAAGAATTATTTGCCCTCGAAAGTGAGCGATCCCGTAGGTTTTCATCCCCTCTTTCAATGATAATGATTGACCTAGACTATTTTAAATCGGTTAATGATAGGTATGGGCATGATGTCGGAGATGATGTGCTGAAGGGAGTGGCTTTAGTGATACAGTCGAATATCCGAAAAAATGATATTTTTGCCCGATGGGGAGGGGAGGAGTTCTTGATTTTAAGTCCGGGTACGAATGCAAAAAATATCCATGAACTTGCTGAAAAATTGCGCCACGCAGTTGAACTAGCCGTTTATCCGGAAGTCGGGCGGATCACGATCAGCTTAGGAATCAGTACTTTTGCAAAGGATGACTCTTTTAATGAGTTTTTTAAGCGTGCGGACGAAGGGCTGTATATCGCGAAAGCAAACGGTAGAAATCAAGTGGGCTCTATTTAGTGACTTTTTTACTTTGTGACATAAAGCCAAAATGTAAAAGTTTCGAGTACAAGGAGCATTAAAAATCCGATTTTATAAAAAGTAACAGGAGAACGTTCGATCAGAGGGGTTGTAGACGAAAAAAAAGGTTTTACTTTTTCGGGATATTTCAGATCATAAAAAAACTCAGAGTAATGGCGGTAGCGCTGATCGGGCGAGATAGCAATGGAGCGCATAATCACTGAATCAAGCCATAGCGGGATATTTTTATTGATTTCGGCGGGGCGTTTGGGTAATTTAAACGAAGGGGTTTGAAACGGTTCAATCTCTCCGTAAGGAAATTTTCCCGTAAGCGCCCAATAGAGGGTGACACCGATTGAGAAAATTTCGGTTGATTCATTAATAACACTCTCACAAAATCGCTCGGGTGCGAGATAGGTAGGGGTTCCAGCGCGGTTATTGAGAGAAAAAATCTCGACGATGGAGCCAAAATCAACCATTTTAAATTCGACTCCCGCTTCACCGTCTCGTTGGTAAACGAGAATGTTTTCAGGCTTGATATCTCCATGAACAAGTCCCAAATGGAGGAGATGAGCTTCGGCTTTATGGAGAAATTTTCCCAAAGTGATGGCATTATCCACCGACAGTGTACGGTTTTTGAGATACTCTAACAGATTCACCCCCTCCACCAGTTCCATCAGGTAATAGCGCATGCTTCGCACCTCTGGAACCCATGCATGGCCGAAAGCTTTATGGCTAATCTGTTTGGCGTACCATGCTTCACGGACAAAGGCATCGAGTGCTTCCTCATCATCCGCTTTTAGTGGAAATTTCATAACATACACTTCGGAGTTTTTGAGTACTTTCCAAATACGTTTATGCTCCATCATAGGAGAGAGGAGGGTATAGCCATCGATGATTTGTCCCTCACTCAGATTTTCGGGGATGTTGAGTGGAGCATTTTTGATTGCATAGAGCGTATCGAGAGATTCGATGCGGAAAATCTGGAGAGACATATCATCCCGATCTTTGGGATTACAATTTTGCTCAGCTTTATGGATGATACTCGAGGCAGCAACTCCTTTTTGAACCATATCGGCTAAGGTTTTTTCGTCTATAAGGTTATAAACACCGTCACTGCAAAGAATCAAAGTATCACCGACACCGATAGGGGTAGAGAGGATAGAGAGCTCGATATTTTCACTCAAACCGCATGCTGAAGTTAAGACATAGGACATGTACTCATCATCCATCGTGTGATCCGTGCTAAGACGATGGAGCTCTCCATTTGCTTTGAGCAGGTAGATACGGGAGTCGCCGAGGTTGAGGGTGTAGAGTGTTTCCCCTTCGATTACCGCAAGGCAGAGTGTCGTGAGGAGCTCAATTTTTCCGTATTGGGTCATCGACTCTTTAAAGAGAAGGCTATTGATGTGGCGGGTAAAAACCTCCATCGTTTTTGGGATATCCCAAGCCCTCGGACGGTTCTTGAACTGATCAATGAAAAATTTGACACACTGACGGGCGGCAGTACCGCCGCGCACGGCACTTCCGACCCCATCGCATAACACGCTCACAAGAAGAGCATTATCGATGATGCTGTAGGCACAGGCATCATCGCCTGTGGTAGCATCTTTGGAGAGGATGAATTCGGAAGACTGCACTTTTAGCATTAAATTCTTGCTCCTGATGTAGCGCCCCATGTGGTACGCCATCGTGTTTTAACTAGACTGATTCCACTGATGGCGATCATTGTCATCACTGCAAAGATGACAAATCCCGCACTATAGCCATCAAATGCTCCTTGTGACCATCCGAAGGTTTTGATGAGAGCCGTACCGCCCAAACCGCCTGCCATACCGATCAGACCGGTCATAACGCCGATATCTTTACCGAAGCGCTGCGGTACGAGTTGGAATACTGAACCGTTTGCCATTCCCAGATTCGCCATAATGAGAAACATTACAAGAATCGCTGCCCAAAACGGCAAGCTGACAAATGCACTGATAAATGCTAAAACGATGATACTACCGTAAAACACATAAAGCGATTTAATCCCCCCCATTTTATCGGCGACGGCTCCCCCTACCGGACGAAGCAATGCACCCGCAAAGATACAGAGCGCACCGAAATATCCGGCGATTACTTTGACATTGCTCTCATCCATGACATTGATTCCAAAGGCTGACATATCGGCTTGGTAGGTGTTCATCAGATAGACTTTCATGTAATTGGCAAACCCGATAAATCCGCCGAAACTGACGGCATAAAAGAGGTTAAACCACCATGTATCCCGATCACGCATTAGTTTCATATAATCGCCGAGTTTTTTTGGATTGGCTTTATACACCGACGAGGGGGCATCTTTGGCCATAAACATATAGGCGATGAGAACGATAAAGGACAATACCCCGCCGACGAGAAAAACCGACGGCCATCCCCAAATCTCGGCAATCTTCGGGGCAAACAAAAAGTCGATGACCACACCGATATTCCCTGCACCCGCGATCCCTAAAACCGTCCCTTGCAGACGCGGCGGATACCATTGACCCGCTTGAGGAAGGGCAACGGCGAACGATGCACCTGCGAATCCTAATCCCAATGCCACGAATAACAACTGATCATAGGTGATGGTTTCAGCCGCTAGATATCCGTAAAACAGGGTTGCAATAACAATCATCTGTGAGACCAAAGCCGTCTTTTTCGGTCCGAATTTATCGACGAAAATCCCTAGTACGAGACGCAATATCGCTCCTGCAAGAACGGGAACTGCTAATAAAGTGGCAGTTTGATCATCATTCATCGAAAAACCGCGTGAGGTTAAAGACTCATTGATCTCGGTCGCTAAAGGCCCCAGCATCGTCCACATCATAAAACTAAAATCGAAATACAAAAAGGCGGCAAACAGCGTTGGCCAATGCCCCTCTTTTTTTAAATCGCCGAATTTCATCTTCTCTCCTAATTAGGATTTTTTTGTCTGAAATAATTGTAAGATAAATATGTTGATATGTGTACAGAGAATTGATTAAAAAATAATCATATAAAATAATAGAGCAAAAGGATCCCTCTAATGAGTAAGGGCATATATGAAATCTTGAAACTCTTTAGCAGGGAGTGGTTTGCTGAAATAAAATCCTTGAACTTCTTTACAGCCGTTTTTACGGAGCAGATCAAGCTGCTCAAGAGTCTCTACCCCCTCGGCTATGGTGATCATATTGAGGCTGTGTGCCATATTGATAATGGTATTGACAATGGTTTCATCTTCAGGATTGTCGGTAATGTCTCGAATGAAGGACTGATCGATTTTAAGCTTATAAACCCGAAATTTTTTGAGGTAGTTCAATGAAGAATATCCGGTTCCGAAATCATCGATTGACATCCGTATACCATGGTCATAAAATGTATTCATAATTTCAATCGCTTCGAGAGGATTTTCCGATGCAATTCGCTCCGTAAGTTCAAGTTCAAGATACTCAGGAGGGAGTTTCAGCTCTTCTAGTATTCCTAACACTATTGAAACTAATTTCGGATGTCGGAATTGGACGGCAGAGAGATTAACCGCCATAATAAAAGGTTCAATTCCCTCATCCATCCATGATTTTAATTGTCCGAGTGCACGGTGAAGTACCCATTCTCCGATAGCGATAATTTGACCGCTCTCTTCGGCAATGGGGATGAATTCCGAAGGAGATACAATTCCAAGAGTCGGATGATTCCAGCGTAAAAGTGCTTCAGCCCCGATAAGTTGCTGTGTCTCAATCGTTAGTTGCGGTTGATAGTAAAGTTCGAGTTCATTTCGTGCCAAGGCTTGTCGAAGGGCATTTTCGAGTTCGAGATTCCGTGCGGAGCGCTCCTGAATTTCAGGAGTAAAAAAACGGTAGCAGTTTCGTCCGTCGTGTTTTGCACGGAACATTGCCGCATCGGCCGCTTGCGAGAGGGCTGTAAAATTTTTTCCATCAAGCGGATAGAGGGCGATTCCGATGGAGAGGGTTACAGAGAGCTCATGATGTTGAAGTGTGTAGGGTTTTGAAACTTGCTCGATCAGTTTTTCAGCCGCGTGCGCTGCACCGTCGGGATCTACGCCGGAGAGGAGGATCATAAATTCATCCCCACCTTGGCGCGATAGGGTATCTTCTTCAAGGAGCACCGATTGAATGCGTGAAGCGACTTGAATGAGAAGCTCATCGCCGATATTATGCCCAAGCGTATCATTGATATTTTTAAAATGGTCCAGATCCACATAGAGTAATGCTATGGATTCTTGATTACGATCGGCGATATGCATAGCATAATCCATTCGGTCGTTGAGCAGAGTACGATTCGGTAATCCGGTAAGTGTATCAAAATGGGCAAGCCAGTGTACTTTCTCTTCCGCTGTCTTTTGAAGAGTGATATCCTGAAGTGAGCCGTGAATATTTTTCACTTGACCATCACTCATGCTAGGGGTGCTGATAATACGAATCCATTTTTGATTTCCTGTTGGAGTCGTTATCTGCAATTCGAGATCACACGGCATCGCCTGATGAATCGCTTGATCCAAGGCAGTCTGAACTTTGATACGTGATTCCCCATGAAAGACGCTTAGACCAAGCTCAAGTGTGATGGTATCTGTCGGGGTCATTTCAAAAATTTGTGCTGCCTCTTTTGTCCAAGTTACGGTATCGGTTTTCGGGTTAATTTCCCATCCTCCGATATGGGCTATGGCACTCATCTCCTCAAGAAGTTGTTCTGTATGATGAAGACGAGCTTCGGATAGCAGCTGATTGGTCTCACGATTAAAATTTTCCATCGCAAAGCTGATATCCATCGCCATTTCCATCAGTAATGCCTGACTGGAGGGATCAAAAGCATTGAGCTTATGCGAATAGACGGTGAATGATCCTATCACTTCGCCGTACAAATGAAACGGAAGTGAGGCAGATGCTCTCCACCCGGCTATTTCCCCCCGTTCATGCCATGGTGCGGTTGCTGGATTGTTGAGAAAATCCTGACACCAATAGGGACAATTCTCCCGTATAGAGGTTCCGGTCGGACCGTTACCGGATGCGGTATCGGCAAGGGTGGATATTTCGATTCCATCAAGGTAATGGTGCACATCTCCATAAGAGGCGACGGGTCGAACGAGTCCACTCTCCTGATCAATGAGACCGATCCATGCCATAGTAATAGAATTATTAGCGACAATCCCTTTGCATACTTCTTTAAAAAGTTCTTCAGGGGTAGAAGAGCGAACAATAGCCTTATTACAATGACTGAGGGCGGCATAGAGATGGGAGAGCTGTTCTATGCGGAGTTCATCATTATGACGTTGTGTTATATCTCTTGCGATCCCTAAAACTCCTTGTAAAACGTGGCTTTCATTGTACATAGGCACTTTAACCGTCTCCAAAAAGGCACGGTGGCCATCCGTTGCAAACGTTACCCACTCTTCATTTGTCATAGGTTTATCCGCAAACATGGCTAAGCGGTCATTCTCGCGGAAAAAGTCGGCCAGCTCGGTATCCACAAAATCATAATCGGTTTTTCCGACTATTTTCTCTTCTTTGGCACCGAAAAAACGTTCAAACATGGGATTGCAGAGAAGATAAACCCCCTCACTATTTTTAAGCCATATCAGATCGGGAATGGTGTCGAGGAGTGTATGGAGCTGGTTTTTGGTTTCTGAAATCTCAGAAGTGCGCTCGTGGACACGTTTTTCAAGTAGATATCGATGATGTCTCAGTTCGGTGAATTGTTTGGCGACATACCCTAAAAGGAGACTTATCAATGTACCTATAGCCGTTCCTATGGCTAAGAGCCAATGATCGTGCCATCCCTCAGCCGGTGCAATATTCAGTTTCCATTGCGCATTAGGGAGTTGAATGGTCGTTTCAATAGGGTGTTGGAGCTCATTATTACCGGAAGCGGCAAGAACTTGTAACTGTTTCGTTTTGGGATGAATTCGGGTAATCGTATAGTGATATCCCTGCTTGTCAAGGTTATTTAACGCATTGGTATGGAGAATATCGGGGAAACGTACCACGATAATAACAAATCCCCAGAATTTTTTATCTTCACCTCTAAAGACGGGTAAACGTCCGACAATCCCCTCTTTTCCCTGTACGAGATTCAGCGGTCCTGCTAGTGTGAGTTTACCGCTTTTGCGTGCGATGAGAGCTTCACTCTGCTGCTGCGGATCGGTGAATAAATCAAATCCTACAGCTTTTTCATTACCGGATAACGGGACAACATTACGGATAACCCCATCCGGAGCAAGGGCGATTTCAGAGATTAAGGGATAATGAACGATGAGTTTTTTAGCAATCGATTCAAAATCATGGGTTTGGCCATCTTCAAGAATCGTCGAAGAAATCGGATAGCTCAACGCCATCATTTGATCGATTTTTTTGTATAAATAAAAGCTATTTTCGTTTGCGAGATCTTTTATTTTGTGTTTCATCTCGTTGATACGCATCGTATCAAAATGCCAAATGACACTTGCAGATATGATAGCACTCATCAGGAAAGCACTAATTCCCGCTAACCATTCTTTTGAACGATAGTTGCCTAATAATATAAAAGAGGAAGAGCCTTGCATCATAAAAAAACCTATTGTTACTCTTTAAATATTATAGAGGTTAACATAAAAATTATAGCACCCTTTTGATGAAGCAATTCTGCAAAGCCATGATTAATCAAAGAACAAGCATAAGCACAATAAAGGTCGTGATTAATCAGAATATTGAATAACACTGAAAGGGTTTAATCCCTTTTGACTATGCTGTAGTATCGAGTATGTTTCCACCCAAAGCGGTGATTTTCTCATCAATTTTTGCCAATGCTTTTTCGAGTGTCTCATAGGAGATATCGGGGAGCTTGCCTCCCCACATTTTTTCAGCTTCATTAAATCCGGTGATAATCCCCTCGCGGCCCTCTTTAAGACGTTCGAGATCATTCCCCCCGCCGCTTAATACAAAATCGGAGAGTCGTTCCGATGTTTGAGAGACCCCAAAAAATCCCTCTTCACTCACTAATGCTTTGGCTTCATCAGGATTCATATCGGCGATCGCTTTACCGGTATAGCCGATTGCATCAAAATCGATCGAGCTGAGAATATCTTTGACTTTATCCAAATCGAACAAAGCGCTTTGGGCTTGGAGATTATTGGCTGAATAACTCTCTATTTTGAGGCTATATTCGACAAGATAGGCTTGAGAGAGGGCTTTGCCCGAAATCTCTCCACTTTTGATTTTGTCTTTAAAATCTTGAGTCTCTTTTTCGTTTAACCCTAATGCACTTTGAGTGTAGGGGTTCGATGATCCGGTTCCAATTTGCATAGCTGCTCCTTTTGGACTGTATATAATAGTATCGACCGATTACTCATATCGTAAAGCGTCGATCGGGTTCAATCTGGCCGCTTTACGGGCTGGAAAGTAGCCGAATACAACTCCTACGAGGGTAGAGAATAAAAAAGCGATAATGACGATTGAGGTGTTAAACACCAGCGGCAGATCAAAGAAGAGGCTGACCCCTATCCCAACGCTGACCCCTAAGATAACTCCGATAACTCCGCCTAGCGATGAGAGGACGATCGCCTCGACCAAAAACTGAAGCAGTACTTCCCTCTCCAGTGCTCCGATGGCGAGACGGATTCCGATTTCACGAGTCCGCTCGGTGACGGAGACGAGCATAATATTCATGATGCCGATACCGCCGACGAGGAGGCTGATTGCGGCAACCGCCCCTAAGAGAATGGTGAGCATCTTCGTTGTGGAAGAGAGGGTTTGTACGATCTCGCGCATATCGCGGACATTAAAATCGTTTTCATCTCCGCTTTGGATTCGACGTCTCTCTTGGAGTAATGCGGTGAGGGAAGATTTGGCGTTTTCGATCATAGATGAGGAGGTTGCGGAGACCATAATAACGGAAATATCCCGATTGCCGCTGATACGGCGCTCAAACATCCCTAAAGGGACAACGATGAGGTCATCTTGATCCATTCCGAACATAGAGGCCCCTTTGGTCTCTAACACACCGATGACGTGACATGAAAAATTACCTAAACGGATGGAAGAATCAAGGGGGTCTTGATCGCCGAAAAGCTCACGATGAACGGTTGAGCCGATGACGCAAACCGCTTTTCCCCCTTGGAGCTCTGCGGCACTGAATACTCTTCCCGAAGAGGTTTCCCAATCTTTGACGACGAAGTAGTCGTTATTGCTCCCCGCAACGGTGGTGGAGTAGTTTTGATTTCCGTAAACCGCTTTCATCCCTTGTGTACTGATAGGGGCAACCGCATGGATATCAGGAATTTCGCGCTTAATGGTTTCAATGTCGGTATGGGTAAAGGGTTTGGTGTTTGCATCGGCGATTCGGGGGCCGTGGCGATCCTGCCCCGGTTGAATCACCAGCATATTGGTTCCCAGTTTGGAGATGCTGTTGGTGACGTAGGCGGTGGTCGCATCGCCGAGCATTACCATCGCGATGACGGATGCAACCCCTATGACAATACCGAGTGTGGTGAGAATAGAGCGCATCGCACTGCGCCGAATCTCCCGCAGAGCTAAAATAAAAGCATTCCAGATCATTGCTCAACCTT
>NZ_MIBU01000009.1:0-12559 GCF_001830725.1 Sulfuricurvum sp. RIFOXYD12_FULL_44_77 | reverse complement strand
TCCGTTTATCGAAAAAATTGATGCCGGTAAAACCAATATTGTCAGCCTCAAAATGGCAAAACCTCTTGGACGAAACTGCCCACAATGCGGCAGTGAACTATTGCTTCGATCCGGACGATTCGGAGAATTTATTGCGTGCAGCGGCTTTCCGAAATGTAAATACACGGAGCAGACTGAAGAGAATCAAAAAGAGAATCTCGCAACTCCCGATGAGGTGAGTGAAGAGCTATGTGACAAATGCGGTAGCGCAATGGTGGTCAAAAACGGACGTAACGGGAAATTTTTGGCGTGCAGCGGCTATCCGAAATGTAAAAACACAAAAACGCTTGCGGAGCAGAAAACCTCTGAGATTCCGTGTCCTGAGTGTGGTGGAAAGCTTTTGTGGAGACAATCACGCCGTGGGGCATTTTGGGGATGTGAGCACTATCCGAAATGTAAATTTATCTCCAAATTTGAACCTTCGGATAAAAAATGTGAAGTTGAAGGGTGCGGCGGTGCATTGGCTCCTCGAACCTACCGTAATAAAGAAGTATATGAGTGTGTCAAATGTAAAGATCGTACACCGCGAGAGGAAAGTGGTGAATGAAAATCGGGTTACTTTCCGATACTCACTCCAAAAAAGGGCGTTCGCAAAAAGTAATTGATCATTTGGTTCAAGAAGGGGCTGAATTTTTAATTCATGCCGGAGATATTGTCAAACCTGAAGTTCTCGAACAGCTCAAAAATAGCGGCCTGCGTTATGTAGCCGTCTATGGAAATAATGATGCGGGATTGATCGAATACCATACGGAATACAACCTTGTCCAAGAACCCCATTATTTTAAACTCGGTGGTGCAAGCTTCAAATTGATGCATTTACCGTTTTACATGAACGGTGATGCCGAAGTGATCATTTTCGGGCATACACATGTATTTGAGTGCGATTTTAAAAATAGAACTCTCTTTATCAATCCGGGAGAAGCGTGTGCACGTGACAAACCTTTTTCAAGTTGTGCTATGTTGGAGATAACGGAAACCGAATTGAAAGTCACTCATTATTTACGTCCAGTAGGGAGTGAACATTTTGAAGAACGCCACTATACTTTTGAAAGAGCGTAATTTATGAAAAAAATTTTTCTTTGCTCTATCTGTAATATCAACAGCGGAACCTGTAATGAAGATTGCAAATTCTGCAGCCAAAGCGTCAAATATAAAGCCGATATTGAGCGCTATAAACAAAAGCCCATGAATCAAATTCTGGATGAAGCACGTCGGATGGAATCGCTGGGTGCTTTGGGGTTTTGTCTGGTTACCGCCCAAAAAGGGTTGGATGATAAAACACTCGATTTTGTCTGTAATGTTGCTTCTACTTTGAAACGGGAAGTTCCCCGTTTACGCCTGATCGCCTGTAACGGTACGGCATCATTGGAACAGCTGAATGAACTCAAATGCTCAGGGATAAGCGCCTACAACCACAACCTTGAAACAAGTCGAGCTTTTTATCCGTCAGTCTGCACTACCCATCCATGGGATGAGCGGTATGAGACATGTGAAAACGTTAACCGCTCGGGACTGAAACTTATCAGCGGCGGAATTTTTGGAATGGGCGAAACGCAAGAGGATCGCCTCAGTATGCTCCATTCGCTTAAAGGGCTGAATCCTGTCTCTGTACCCCTTAACTTTTATCACCATAATCCTGCATTGCCGCTAAACCCTAATCCGCTTAGCGTCGATGAATCATTGGATTTGATTACCCTTGCACGGAATATTTTGGATAAAAGTGATCGGATTATGATTGCCGGAGGGAGAGAGATCACCTTTCAAGAGCGTCAACATGAGATTTTTGAAGCGGGGGCGAACAGCATCGTTATCGGAGATTATCTCACGACATCAGGACGGGAAGCTCATACCGATTTAAAGATGCTTCAAGAACTCGGATTTGAAATTGCTATGACACCTGAGGATAAGTAAGTTATAATAACATCATCAAGAGTGTGAAAAGGGGTTAATATATGTCGCAATCCGTATTATTAACTATTGCGCGCGCCTCTATCGAAGAGGTATTGCAAGGGGATAACTCGATTAACCGCAGTGAGCTTCTTGAACAATATCCCATCCTTCGGGAGCCGATGGCGACACAAATAACCCTTTATCTCGGGAATAAAATTCGAGGCATCGCAAAAAGTAAAACGGTTGAGCGCTCATTATTAGAAGATATTATTTACAATGCAAAAATAGCTGCTTTTGAAGATGAAGATTTTGATCCTCTCGTCACCTCTGAATACCTTCACGCAACAATTCAACTCACTGTTTTCAGCCCTGATGGAGAATTAAGCCATCAAAGCGAACCTATCGTGAAAGAGTAATTTATAAAGATTTTATGTAATGGGCTATCGCATACCCATGATTAAGCCCTAATGCAATCGATCCACCCGATTCTTGAGTGATATCGCCTGCCACAAACAATCCCTCTACATTGGTTTGATAGTTTTCATCATGTACCGGCTTGCCATCCTCTTCACGAATACCGCTTCCCGATAAAAATCCGCTCGGTGTTGTCCCGCCGATTGCATACACAAGTCGATCAAACAATTCCGATTCCCCGTCACTGTATACAACTTTTACTTTCCCGCTTTCACTTTCAAGTTCTGTAATTTCTGTATTGAGCAAAGGGCGTATCGAACCGGCTCCAACCGCCTGAGCGATATCGGCTTGATTGGTCGGATTGGCACGGCGAAAGGTTCCTCGACGGTAGCAGATACTGACTTCGTTACGATCACATAACTCTACCGCATACTCGATGGCGGAGTCTCCGCCACCGACTACCATTATTTTTTCATTGGTTCCGCATCCATCAAGGGTAAAGTGGATTTGATTTTTGATAGAGGGGGGAATTTTGTAGTCGGGTTTATTTGGTTTTCCCATACGTCCGATAGTGACGACAACATATTTGGCACGAATAGATCCTCCGGCAATAAACACCTCAAATCCTTCGGTTGTTTTGACAATCTTTTGAACTTCGGTATGGGTTCGAAGCTCTAATGATTCATGATCGAGGAGTTGATCGAAAAAATCGAGCGTAGACTCTTTCGTTCCGTCCATAAAATAGATAGTGCCGTCAAGTTCGACTTTTTGCCCTTTCCAATCTTTATCGACCCGTTTGTTATCTTTATAAAACTTTCGAATAGTTGCATTGTGGTTTTCATCTTTTTCGAGCAAGATAATATCCCGCATCCCTACCGCATAGCTCTCTATCGCTGTCGCTATCCCGGCAGGACCTGCTCCTATAATGGCTAACTCATACAGATGTTCCATACATACTCCCTTTTAATCTTCCAATACTTTATCACAAAGAGCGATAAAATTCAATTTATGTTATACTTATCTAATGTACTATGTAATCCAACGACACCATGGCGATCCAAAAAAGCATTATCTTGCGTACACGGTACCACGATATATTAGTTCTGAGAATTCTCAGAATATTATTTTTGAATTTCGCCACAATGATACTGTCAAACGTAAATGGGCTCCCAAAGACGAGATTGTTCTTCTGACGGATGACGAGCAGCTTTTTCAAACGACACTACAGAAACTTGAAGGTCTTAAGCGCTCACATCTTGAGCGGATCGATGCCGCTGAAGCGCAACTTAACCAAGAGGTTTTTGCAATGCTTACGACGATGCAATCTGAATTTGAAACCATTAAAAAAAACAATTAAACTTTTTTAGCAATATTTAGAATACATTTCTAAGTTATAATTTTTGTATCCTCAAAGTCTTAAGGAGACGAATACCATGAAAAAATTAGTATTTTCCAGCTTACTTGCCGCAACACTGCTCGGCGCAAGCGATTACAACTATGAAGTAACGCCGGTGGTCGGCTATCTCTGGAACAGCACATCCGATGAAACCAATCCAAGTGCCATGGGTGGTGTGGATAATCATGCTGTTTATGGTGTGGAACTACAAATGAATAATGCTTGTGAAACTATCAAACCGGAGCTTTCCCTTTTATACGGGCGTGATCGTGCAATAGGTGAAGCGGATAAAACCGGTGTGTTGACAACGATGCTCAACGGTGTTTATGAAATGCCGACCGATACCATGATTACTCCGTTTGCGAAAGCAGGATTGGGGTACGAGTGGTACACGAACACGCATCCTAGCGATTATGATGGGATCCTTTTAGATGCGGGTCTCGGATTAAAAGCGGACATTACCAAACAAATTGCACTCAAACTTGAGGCACTTTATCTGTATAAAATGAACAATAACGGAGTTGACGGAAGCAACGGTGAAGTTCATAATGTTGCCGCACTTGCAGGATTGACATTTAGTTTTGACGAAAAAGCGGCTCCGGTAGTTGCTGCCGTTACCGCTCCGGTTGTCGCTGCGGTGGTTGCACCTGAACCGAAACCTGAGCCGAAACCGGTAGTTGTTCCTGCCCCTGTGGTACAACCTGCAAAAGCTGCTGCACCGATCGACAGCGACAAAGACGGTGTAATGGATGATAGCGATAAATGTCCAGGCACTCCTGCAGGATTTAAAGTGGATGCGGACGGGTGTCCGCTTAAAGCGACATTGCATTTGAATTTTGGTACAAATTCCAATAAAGTAGATGCGCAAGGGGCTGCAAAAGTTGCGGCATTTGCTGATTTTTTGAAAGCGAGTCCTGCATATAAAGCAACTATTATCGGTCATACCGATAGTACAGCATCGGATGCATACAATCAAAAACTCTCCGAGAAACGTGCGGAAAAAGTAAAATCTATGTTGATCGAGCAAGGTATTGAGGGTGATCGCTTAACTTCAAGTGGCGAAGGGGAAAAAATGCCGATAGCTTCTAACGCAACGAAGGCAGGACGTGCCGAAAACCGCCGTATCGAAGTGGATCTTTGTAAATAATAAAATCTCCCGCTCCTGCGTGAGAAACTAGTCCACTCTGTAACTTCCCGCTTTGCAGCCGTTTGGGCTGCTGGGCGGATTATCTCTCAAATAACATAAATCCTCATGCGCTTGTTTCAGTACCTTGCTCTCTCTCAACAACGGTAGCATCTTTTCATCTTTTTCACTCAGTGAGAGGGAATTATTGTAAAGCAGAGCTTTGACTTCGGCATCAACGGCAGCAAGTGCCGCTTCAATATGGGTAAGTGAAATCATAAAAACCTCTTTTTAATAGACAAGAGATTATAGCGATGAGGTTCTAAAACTAACTTTGCTCACATACTTTAAGATAATTCATCAGAATCGGTAATGATTGAGAAACGGTGATAACCGTTTTCGTAATCGTATATAAGTGAAAAACCGTGTTTACTCACAATTTTACTGACGATATTAAGCCCCAAACCGAACCCTTGAGTCGTGCGTGAACTTTCCTGACGGGTAAAAGGGGTGAGAAAATAGCCGAACTCTTTCTCTAGTGGGTCTCCATGATTCAAAACGCTGATGCGGTTCGAAGTGACTTCCAACGTTATAGGAAGTTGATCGGTGTACTTGAGGGCATTGTCGAGTAGATTTTTCAATGCCAGTGAAAGATACTGCAGATCCCCTTTAAGGATAAAGTTCTCTTTGATAGTCACGTTAATAGACGATTCGTCGCTAAGGCAAAGTTTTGAAAGGGCTTCCAATATGAGTGTTTCACTGCTGAAGCTCTCAGATTTCATAATGTCAGTTGCCTGCAGTTTTTCGATCTCGAGAAGTTCCCGAGTCAGTTGATCGAGTTCTTTAAAAGAGTGTTTTAAGATATCTCGCCCTTTGGAATCGTCGATCTCCTCTAGCGCAAACAATCCTCTGGCAATGGGGGTACGCAGTTCATGTCCGACATCGCGGAGTAACTCTTGGCGTGAAATGATCAGATTCTCGATCGTTTGGGCCATTTCATTATAGGTATGTGCCACTTCTCCTATCTCATCGTGCGTGTTTATAGTGCTGCGGCTTTCATACTCTCCCCGCGCAAATCGGCGCATACTTGTTGCGATAGAATTAAGAGGGGAGAGCATCCGTAAAATAATGATAAAAATAACCGCCAATACGACCATATCGGCAAGAACCAAAGCGTTAAGTATCCATCCCTCTTTTTGAGTCTCCTCTAATGTTGTATCACGCAAATAAAGATCTTCGTCAAAGTATCGGACATGGAGGATGTACTCTTCATTGAACGATTCGTATACCTCAAGAATACCGAACGTATGAGGTTGGCGCAGAATGATCCGTTTGGGGGAAGAGGGGGGTGTTTGAAGCAGATTTAACGTTTTAAGCTGATTATCAAGCTGGTCGGCTGAGGATGTTGCCATCCACGTAAATATTTTACGGGCATCCGTTTTGTATTTTTGGAGAATGATCGATTCGTACTTTTGGGTATTGATTGTGTCTATTTGATAGCCGATTCCCACCATCAGAAGGAGGCTGATACTGAATAAAAGGGTAATTTTCGTAAAGATAGACATAGATTATCCTGTAAATTTGTAGCCGATTCCCCACACCGATTTGATGTAACGGGGCTCTTTGGCATCATCCCCTATTTTTTGGCGGATATTGCTGATATGCATATCGATGGTACGGTGTTTGGTTTCATCCCCGAGTCCTAAAGAGCTTATAATCTGATCACGGGAGAGATTTTTACCCCGATTTTTGATCAAGAGTAAAAAGATATCGAATTCAATCCGTGTTAAATCGATCGGATACCCCTCCATAAGTATCGAATGATTGGCTTCATCGATCGCGAAGTCGGAGACGACAAGTTCATTTTTACGTCCATAGCGGCGGAGTATCGCTTCTAAGCGGAGGACAAGTTCGCGGGGTTCATACGGTTTGTCAAGATAATCATCGGCACCCAAATCGTAGCCATAGATTTTATTTCCGATGTCGGTACGGGCAGAGGAGATGATGATCGGTATATCGAGTTGGCTTTTAATCTTTTTGGCGACATCAAATCCGTCCATCCCCGGCAGCATCAGATCAAGAACGACGATGTCAAAAGGCTCGCGGCGCTCCAGCAAAGCTTCAAGAGCCTTTTTCGGATCGGCATACCCGACTGCCTCAAATCCGTACAAATCCAAAAAAGAGACAATTAACTCTTGCAACGAGAGATCATCTTCAATCAACAGGACTTTTTTACTCAATGTCCCACTCCTCAATATGTCGAATAAAACGCCGTTTCTGCTCAGGGGTCAAAATCGTATGGAGGCGGGAAAACAATCGTATTCGAATCTCTATTGAGCCACGTGCCATCTCCATGTTTTTGGCGCGAAATGTTTTTTCATCGAATATCGGATCCAGAAGCAAGAGATTCGATTCTTTTTCTATTTGCTCATTTTGGCGGTGAAAGCGGCGGTAGTCGTGTTGATACTCTTTCATAGCCGATTCCACCGCTTTGTGTTGCTGCGGTGAGAGCTTCAAATCATGCAGATCCATCGGAAAACGGTGGTTGTCATCATCGGCGTAGGCATGGGTGAGAGCTAACATCATCGCTAGTATTAAAAAAATATAGGATTTCATCCGTTCCCTCCGCTCGGTAGGATTTTAATGGCACTGTCTTCAATACGCCCCTCCTCTACATCGGAGTGACAGGCTTTACAGTTCGCGCGGCTTTTAACCTTATCGCTTTTAAAAATCTCTTCCGATATATGCTTATGTCTTTTTTTCCAAAACGGTGTTTGGGTAATTGCTATCATATCGCGTTTTTCGAGTGATTGCATCATTTTGAGTGACATCTCCTGCGTGGAGGTTTCTGCCGAATGTGTTAAGAGATACTCGCGTATGGATTGCTCATCAACGGGATCTAGCGAAGCATCATCGCCAAAATGGTTCGATAAATCCCCCATCAATCTATTCCATCCCTCTTTCGCTAAGAGAGTCGGAGGATAAAGGGTATGGCATGAACCGCATTCATTGACGAAAACAGGGTTGATTTTTGCGTAATCAACCTTTTCATTGTACCCCGCGATAATAGGGTTATTCGGAGCACTAAGGGCATAGATGAGAAGTACAATAGCACCGCCGATACCGATAAGGGCGATGATTTTTTGGAACCATGATAAAGCGGCACTTTCCCCTTCCATATTTTTATGTCCGTCGATTATAGAGTTGAGGGTGCGATCCTCTTTGTGCAAGAGTTGATCAATCAACACTCCTCCCACGTGTGCCGCAATCAAAACCCATAAGAGATTGACAAAAAACTCATGAATCTCTTCAACTATCTCCATGTCTTGAAAAAATCCTGTATGCAACGATGCGAGTAGCCCTCTGTTTTCCGCTATGCCATAGGCAAGGATACCGCTGAGTACGGCAAAAACTACCGTAGAGAGCATCGCAACCATAACGAAGCTTGCCGCCGGATTGTGTCCTATATAGCGGCGTGATGGGTTTAAAAGGGATAAAAGATACTCTTTTAATGCATCAATAGAGAAATGAAAATCACCGAAACGGGAATATCTTGGTCCTATAATCCCCCAAACAATCCGAAAGAGAACCAATGCACCCACGGCACTCCCGATCGCAGCGTGAATATTTAACCACCGATCTTCTTCGGTGCTGATCCAACTGGCTATAATCAATACGACAAACAGCCAGTGAAACAGCCGTGTAGGAAGTGTCCAGACATATACTCGTTTCATCATATACTCCTATTTTATTCCCAACTGCCATAATTGGGAATACGGATTTCGCGCTCACGATAGCTGCCACTCGCAGATTTTGTATGGCATGCCGAACAGTTGGCAAAACTTTTGACTTCTGCTTGAGTTACCATTTTTTTAGGTATTTCACGGTGTTCTTGTTTAAAATTAGGTGTCTCCGAAATGCGTATAGCGATTTCTCCTCCCATTCCGGTCATACGATCGTATTTGGATGCATGCGTTGCCAAATAATTCTGAATTGTTTTATGCTCAGCCGGATCAAGTGTTGCATCGGTTCCGAAATGGTTGTTCAACGATTTCATTGTTTTATCCCAAGAGCTTTTAGGCAAAAACTCAGGCTGATACGCAAAATGGCAGGCACCGCACTCTTTTTGATATAGCGCAACGGTTGTTTTCTCTTGTTTTGTCATCGGCTTCGCTATAAAGTTCGAAGCATGGCGTTCATGCTCTTCATGTTCATCATCATCGGCATAAAGAAATGCTCCGCCAGCCAAAATAAGTGCTGCTACTGATAGGTTTAACAGTGTTTTCATTGTAGATCCTTTGTCTTAATTTTTCATGATATAGGTGAGAACGTCGCCTTTTTCTTGCGCACTTCCCTCGCGGGCATACACATCCATAAAATTGCGTTTCAGCCACTTTTTAACCTCTTTGGCGCTGGTAAGCCGTTGCGGATTTGCACGAGGCGAGAGGGGATCGATCACTTTTCCGGTGAGGGTGTTTTTTCCTGAGCTGGAAAGATTGGTAGAATGGCAGCTGGTACACGCCATCGGTTTGCCTTGTTTTCCGGTATGGGTAGAGGTAAAAATCTCTTTTCCTCTCGCCGCGTCAAATCCATCGAAAGAGCTGTTTTCGACTTTTGCCGTTTTGGAAAGTTCGTTCATATACTGAACCACTTCGGGTGAAGCCGCCATAAGCGATGTCGAGAAGAGTAATGCCAATGCTAGGTATTTCATAACCTGCCTCCTAAACTTTTGATGTTCAAATATTAGGACAAAGGTGTCAATCGCTCACGGTGACTCTCTTGACACTTTCTTGACACGTTTAGGAGGGAGTAAGAGGAGATTAAAACAAACTGGGCTGGAGAGTTTTGAGTTTAAAGCTTTTACGATGGATTTCACAATGCCCGTATTGGCGTATCGCTTCGATATGGGAGGCACTTCCATATCCTTTGTGTCCTTCAAAACCGTATTGCGGATAGAGGGGGGAAAGTTCTACCATTTCACGATCCCGCGTTACTTTGGCCAATATCGATGCGGCACTTACTTCAGGAATGGTCGCGTCAGCTTTTACCATAGTCCGCAGACCGCTCACGCCGAATTTAGAATTACCATCATAGAGATAATCGGCTTCCCCTATGGCAGCCATGATCTCACGCAACCCTGCCGCCAAACATGCCGATAGCCCCAGTTCATCAATCTGTGCCGCAGTAAAGCGGGCAATATGATAAGTAGAGTTTTCCCGAATGAGTTCAAAGAGTGCTTCGCGCTTTTTCTCGCTGAGTTTTTTAGAGTCGTTCAATCCGTCAATCGACGTATGTAAAATTACCCCAGCAATAGTAAGAGGCCCTGCCAAAGGACCGCGACCCGCTTCATCGATTCCGCATAACACCATTTCAATGTACCTGTTTCTTTAGTATAATGGCATATTAGCATAGAATCAAAAAGGATCATCATGAAAAAAATATTACTTGCATTGTGTGCCGGAAGCGTTATGGCATCGGCAGCGACGTTACTCGGGTTTGGGATCGAAGCCGATTACTACTCCCCCGAAGCGAAAGGGGATTTTCGTTATACCGATAACGGCGTTACGAGTGCAACTCACTTTAACGGAGATGACGACAGTCAGTATCAAGTAGGGTTATATTTGGAACATCCGGTTCCGATGCTTCCGAATCTTCGAGCCGACTTTACCCCAGAGACATCGTTTAGCGGTACCGATAGCATCGCCGGAACGAATACGGTTAAATTTTCTCAAATCGACACAACCCTCTATTATGAGCTTTTGGATAATGTCGTTGATTTGGACATCGGATTAACCGGTAAGTATGTTAAAGGGGATGTGAGCGGAACGGTCAATCAAAGTTTTGATGTCATCCTTCCGATGGTCTATATGGCTGCCGGAGTGAAAATTCCTGCAATGCCGGTTCGTTTGGACGCGGATCTCAAATACGTCGGATACAGCGGCAACTCGGTCAGTGATATGCGTATAAAAGCGGCTTGGAACGTATTCGCGGGTCTCGAAGCGGTGGCAGGGTATCGCTATGAATCCCTTAAGTTAGACGAAAATGACATCTATTCTACCCTCAAAATCCAAGGTCCGTTTATCGGGGTAGGGTATCGCTTCTAACTATCATCCCCTAACGCCCATCTCTCAAACGGAATCATCTCAATCCGTGAGATCGGGTGCGAGAGGGCACTCTCAAGATTCATCGTTACGGCAATAACTTCACGGACACGATTGGATACGATAAATCCTTCCAATGCTTCTACTTTTTTAAATAATGCGTGCTCATTGGCAAACGGTGACGCGATGATGATTTGTCCCCTCTGCGGGAGATAAAAATCAATCCCCTCATCATAGTAACATTCGACGTGGTGCTTATCGAGTTCCAAAAATACGAGGTTTTCAAAAATACGACCGAAATGTTTTTGGAGGGTAAGGGCGTGCTTGATTGCGATATCGCACAAATAGAGTTTTTTGACGGCACTGGGGTGGTTAAATTTACTCAAGCTTTTAAGATATCCGCGATCAAACAGTGATTGCAAATGGAGGTAGAGTTTATCTTTGGATATTTTTCTCTCCCCTTTAAGACGTTCATACAGATTAAAGGCTGAAACTTTTTGTGTTACCATTTTCGAGGCTTGTGAGAGGATTGAAAATTCAATCGGCTCCAATGCGCGGCTCATGGTGCTTTGAAGATAAAGCACCCGATCTTCGCTGGGGATGCGGTGCATGGCAGGAAATCCTCCCAGCTGGAAAAAATGGTTAAGTGCCGTACTATCAAATTTACTCTCAAACGCTAAAAACTCTTCATAATCGAGTAATTCCAGATGAATCATCTGATAAGGGAGTTCCAGTGAGGTTTCGCTTGAGAGGATGATTTGATCGATTTCTATTAGAGCAATCTCTTCATAATAGTTATCCAGTGCAAGTATCGATATTTTATTATCACGGCAAAATTGGCTCAACGTGCCGTTTAACTCAGTGATATCGATCCGCATGTCACGGCAGTCGATATAAAGATAGGTTGATTTTTTGTGAGATAGGAGATAATTTTTAATCAGCGCACTCTTTCCTGACTGGGTAATTCCATAAATCAGGGTATTTTCATCGTCGATTGAGTGCTTGCGTTCAATAAATCCGACATTGTGCAAATCGTACCGATAGTATTCATCTAATAAAGCGTTCATACCTAAAATCATACCCTAAAAAATAGTGCATCCTTATTAAAAGGAAGCAAATTTAATACTATTAGCATTTTTTACCCCTAAAAACCTTGACCCGAGGGGGATATGTGAGTATAATTTCGCCGCCTTATATAGTTCAGACTAGATCTGACGAGTTCTTTTATCTAAGGAAAACATTATGGAAAAAATTCGTTTAAAACTTAGAGCGTACGATCATCGTGTACTTGATCGTTCAGTTGCCTCTATCGTTGAAGCTGTAAAGCGAACGGGTGCGGAAATTCGCGGCCCAATCCCTTTGCCAACCAAGATTCGTAAATATACGGTTCTTAAGTCTCCGCACGTCAATAAAGACTCACGCGAGCAATTTGAGATTCGTATGCACGCACGTTTGATCGACATCGTGTCGGCTACGCCAGATACAGTTGATTCTTTGATGAAGCTTGACTTGGCTCCGGAAGTGGACGTAGAAGTTCGCTCTATGGACAAGTAAGGAGTAGGGTGTGGAATACATTGTAGAAAAGATCGGCATGAG
>NZ_MIBU01000008.1:0-2803 GCF_001830725.1 Sulfuricurvum sp. RIFOXYD12_FULL_44_77 | reverse complement strand
TCGCACAGTATTTAAAAATGGCGGATAAAGCACTGTTTTATAAAGCTGAAGACAAAAGTCTCTTTGAGAGCGGAGTGATGTCTGACGGTGCCGTTGCCGCTCAACTGGGATTGCCGGGGATATCGCCGATGTCGGAAGTGGTCCATATTGCGTCGATGATTGAAATAGCTCGCCATTTTGGGATTAAAATCGTCTTTAAAAGCGTTAGCGAACCTCGATCGATCGAATTGATTGCTCAAGCGCGTAAAGAGGGGATAGATGCAGAGTGTGAAGTGGCTATTCATCATTTGTTCAAAAACGATACGGCGTGTCTCGGGTTTGATACCGATGCGAAAATCAATCCGCCATTGGTCAATGAAACCAAACGGCTCACGCTGATCGATGCGCTGAAGCGAGGGGACATTCACTCCCTTACATCTCTCCATCAACCAAATTCCGATGTCAAAAAAGATATCACATTTTACGATGCCAATGTGGGGACGACTTCTATCGCTGAGTATTTACCGCTGGCCTATACGTATCTGATTAAAAACAAGATTATCAATATGGCTAAACTCATCGATTTGGCTTCCCGCACTCCGGCAGAACACATAGGGATCAAAGCGGGAGAAATTGCAGTAGGATTAAGCGTTGATTGTATTTTGTTTGATCCTTCACAGATAACGCAGGTTCCACACCATCATAGCCTCTATAAAAACGAGACGTTAAATGGAAAAGTAATAATGGCTATTTGCCGTGGGGAAGTGACGAAATTCTAAAGATTAGAGTGACTTGGCATTTCTAAACTCGGAAATCTCTGCTTCGACCATGGCATCGATCATAATTTTATAAAGGGTGGTAAGGAGATTCGGAGAGACACCGAACTCCATAGCGCGGGTACGGACACGATCCATTACCGCTTCCATCCTCTCATTGGCTTTTATCTCTTCAATGGAGTGTTTAAAATTTGCCGCTTGTTTGACATAGCTGTTGCGAGCAGCGATAAGTTCGACGATTTGATCGTCTAGACGGTCGATATGGTTACGAACTTCCGCTAGGGAATGGCACTCTTCAATTTTCATTCAAAATCTCCCTTTTATACATAACGGTATCATACCATATAAAGGTATTTCTCTATATGTATCACATTCCTATCACACTAAAACGTATAATATTATCTTATTTCGATTTTTTTTACATATTTCACTATTTCTTATAAATATTTAAGAGTAAGCGGATTATTATGTCCACAGCGATAATTCAATTTCGCAATCGATATTGCATACGATGAAGGAGACTCATTATGAACATTTCAAGACGTGACTTACTTAAATTTGCCGGTCTAAGTGCAGCTGCAGCTGCTGTGACAGGTTGTACAACTGCTACAGGTGCAGCTCCGGGTGCACAAGGTGCATCTAGTAAAATGCTTGGCAAACATCAAGTAGTTATCATCGGTGGTGGTTGGGGCGGTTTGACCGTTGCTAAAGAGTTGAAAAAAATTGATCCTAAATTCGATGTTGCGATTATCGAAAAAAATGACAGCTTTATGTCGTGCCCGTTTTCAAACGCAAACCTCGGCGGACTTAAAGGTGTAAGTCTTAGTACATTAACTCATGACTATTCACAAGCAGTAGAGAAAAATGGTTACGGTATGTTGACGGCAGTAGTTACCGGAATCGATCGTGAAAACAAAGTGGTACATACCTCTAAAGGTGGAGTTGGTTACGATATCCTTGTTCTTGCTCCGGGTATTGAGTATAACTACAAAGGACAATTCCCTGCATGGTCTGATGCAAAAATCGCAAAAGCACGCCGTGTTGCACCGGGTGCATTGATTCCTGGCGGTGAACACGTTGCTTTGGATCGTTTGGTAAAAAATATGGATGAAGGTGATGTCGTTATCACTGTTCCTGCAGGTAAATTTCGTTGTCCTCCGGCACCGTTTGAGCGTGCAAGTATGATTGCAAACCACATGAAAAATGAAGGTTTGAGCGGTAAAGTTATTATTCTAAATGAAACGGCTGATATTGCAAAAGGGGCTGCGTTCAAAGAAGCATGGGCAGATGTGAACAATGGTGTTGTTGAACATCGCAGTAACTGCAAAATTACCGATGTCGATTTCGATAAAAAAGAGATCACGTATGTTCAAACGGTATTTGCTAATAAAGAAGATACAGAGGGTGTAAAAACTACCCATACGGCTAAATATGGTGTTTTGAATCTTATCCCGCACAATATGTCAAATCCGATTATCCAAATGGCAGGTGTTGCGACAACTCCGGACGGATTCAAAAAAGTTAAAATGGCGACTAGTCCTGAAAAACCGGTTTCATTCCAAACAGCGACCGATGCAGCTGTTTATGCAGTCGGTGACGTTGTCGGACATGCGATTCCACCGAGCGGTCAAACAGCTATCTGGTCAGGGAAAGAGTGTGCGAAAGAGATCGCTCATGTTCTTCACGGTAAAAGCTATAGCGTTGCTTCAGCACTTCCGTACAAAAGTGCAAACGTATGTTACTCTATGGTTAACGGGAATCCTGAAGAAGCAATTATGGTTAACCATGAATTTATGGTTGCAGGTCCGGTTATCGGTTCTAAAGGTAGCGTTCCAAAAGGGGATGAAGCGAATAATAAATTCCGCTCATCAGGTCTTGCGAAAGCAACACACGATTGGTATAAAGGCGCAATGCGCGATTTGTTTAACTAATACTAGTTATCTTACTCTCCACCCGGAGAGTAAAAGAAAAATCTGCTACACTTACTACTCAAAATCATTCACACGGAAAACATTATGGATAGAAGAAATTTTTTAAAAGTAGTTGCT
>NZ_MIBU01000007.1:0-12800 GCF_001830725.1 Sulfuricurvum sp. RIFOXYD12_FULL_44_77 | reverse complement strand
GACGCTCTATCTCTACTGTTTCACGCTCTATTTGAGTAATTCGTTCAGGCGGATTAGCCGATAAGTATTGCTTGTCGATATTTAATTCATTTTCAACTTTAACCGCTTTTTCATGAGAAACTTTGAAACTGGCTTCCGAACTCTCCCAAAACAATAAATACGAAAAAGCGAATAAAGAGGCAAAAATGATAATGAACAACATCATTTTGTCACGCTCACTTTTATGAGAGAGCGATTGGTCTAATGTATAGAGGTAGTCTTCAATTTGTAATTTCATTTGATTACCGCCTTGAGTTCACTAAGGTAGGATTTTTCCTCTTCATTGTACGAAATAAGTTCAAGATTAAAATCATACTGATCTCGCTTTACATCTGTCAAATGTTTGAGTAATGCAGTAATATCTTGCGTACTTGATGATGTCAATCCAAAGGTAAATATTTTTTTGGTATCGTTCATATCTTCTGCATACGCAACAGTTTTAAGTTGTACACGATATTGATTGAAACTACGGGTAAAATCAGCCATTATTTTGGCTTTCATCGGATAGTTGACTTTTTTATCATGTACTTGTACCAACGTATCTTTCTTTTGTTTATAAGCACTCATCTGCTCATCCAAAAGGGTTTGCGCAGCCTTTTTGTTTGCTAATTTTAAATTGACAGTTGCTTCCCGTGTCATTTTTTCGATATGAACTTGCTCATACTCTTTGGTAAGGACGGCATGGTGAAACTCTTCTACATAGGAAAGTCCCCAATAAACACCGGGGTAGAGCAGGGCTGCAGCTAAAGATGCGGCAGCAACCAAAATGAGTTTCCCGCTATCACGTTTTGCAAAAGGGGGTGGACGGTGAAAAATGGTAAAGTTACATTCATACCGTTCAACTGCTTCTAGACGCCCATAAAGGTGCATCAGCTGATGAATCTGATCTACTCTCTCCCCATTGGTGTTAAAACCGAAATTGAAATCAAACGGGGCTGTTTTGATTCCTAAATAGGTTTGTGCGTATTCATCCAGCCCAAGAACTTTTCCTGCTCCCGTACCGATATAAATTTCATCAAATTTTTTGATGTCATAGGCTCTTTTCGCATAGGTTATGACATCACTGATATGGAGAAAAATTTCACCGAAAAGTTTGATAAGATTTTTTTGGTATTCGGGGTAAGAGGTGTTAAGACCTTCTTCTGCCAGCATCGTTTCAAAAGCAAGAAGATCTATTTGTTCACCTAAAAGTTCACAAAAACGTTCATGCATTTGTTTGAGCGAAAATTTCAGTGATTTGGCATAAATGAACTCTTGCTCACTGTAAATAGAGAAAAATGCGTCATTTTCTTGAAAATAGATAAAACAATGTACATCCGTCGAATCAATGAGCTCTTTTACATAAAGTGATTTGAGTAATAGGGGTACGGGGACAATTTGATCGATGTATTTTAAGGTATCGACGACGTGAAGAAATTCCTGTTCAAGTGTTAGAGGATCGACAACAAAGATATGAAAAAAACGTTCACTTTCTGTACTTCTGTGAATTGCTTCGATATATTTGATATGGTATTCGATGGCCATATCCAAAGCAAGCTCTTCGTATACTTTGTTTTCTAATGCATCGTATATATCATCATCCGGAATATTTTTACTTATTCCGATCAGTGTCGAGATAAACCCTTTTGTATTTAAAAAAGAGACTGCATATTGTTCTTTTGAAAAAGAAGGAGAAGATGTTTTGGATATGGTATTAAACGTACTACCATAATAATCACCTTTGTAAGGGTTCGCCGATACGATGGTTGAATAGGTTTGCTGTTTGCTTTTACTCATCCTCTATCCTATTTAAAATGTACTAGAACCATACCGCAAAAGCGGTTTTCTTGGTAAAACTCTATTCGATAGCTCTTATGAGCGGTATCAATAGAGTATTTTGGATCTAAATCGCTCAATCTAACAGCTAAGTTAGCCTCATCCTTTACCCCTTTTTTGGTAAATCCGATGATGTTAACCCTTGTATTAAGATCATGGTTGATAATCTTAAAATCGGCAGTTACAAAAAAATCTGTAGCAAATGAAATAGTTTCTATTTTCCCATCTTTTAAAACAGTGATCGGCGTAGGACAAAACTCTTTTTGATGATAGCTGGGAACAAGAGAACTTATCTTTTGGTTACCGATAAAAAGATCGTATCGCTTCTGATTTTTTCGTACACTTCCCAATGGATGGGCGAATATAAACTCATTACCATCTGATTGTAGCGGAATGAAACTTAAACTGTTTTTTAAATCCTGCAGATCTAAATAAATATTGTTGTTAATAGTTAGATAATCATGATTTTTAAGTAATTGTTGTATAACAGCAGGCGTGAGCTCAAAATTACGTTCAAATTTTATCCCCATGAGTTTCATATAACATTCAATAGCATGCAGGTGATAAAAAACTTTATGATGCAATGTTGGGAGATTTTTGCTGGTTTCGATGGCGAACGCAGGTTTATTATGGGAAACGGCAAAATAGGTTAAAGAGTGTTTCATCGCTTCATCATCAAAACGGGTGTTTGTATTGCGTACATCGAAAAAATGGTGTCCCTCTATTAAATCGCTATTAAGCTCACTACTTACTTGAGAAGCGATTTCGTTTAAATTTCCGAAAGGGTGCTCGGCATCAAGAACTCCTTGGTCTATAACACACGTTTGTCCCCAAGCGTTAGGGTTGAAAATAGTGTTGAGGTGCTCCTTGCGATAAAATCCGTGACCGTCGTGAAGATTTAAAATAAGGGCGACTTGTTTTTCGGTGATAATGTTTTGAATCTCTTGGACGGTTTCTATATCAGCATCATTTGGATCGACATCGGAGAATTTTCGGTTCATATCACCATTAACGCCACGGCTATCTTGTTGAATACTGAGGCGGTTTAAATCCGGAACAATCCAAAGATTTCCTTGTTTGATTTGATAGTATCGCGATAATAGTGCTGCAGAAAAATAGCTTCCCGGTTCATTGCCATGAATTCCCGCAATGACCAGCAATGTCGGTGAATTAAGAATGTCCGTCTCTTTTTTAATAATATTAAAAGGGAGTGCATGGACAGATGTAATGAAAAGAAAGGAGAGAAGCAAGGAAAAATACATCGGTTATTCTTCCGTGAGAATCGAGATCGATTGATTGGCGTTCAATCGGATCAAAAGCGATTTTTCTCCTTCAAATCGGTGGGAGTCACTCACATAGAGTTGATTAAAAGTAACCCAAAAAAGGTTTTGCTTCTCCCCAGGATAGGGGATAATATTAAGACTGTCCAAAGTAATATTTTTTGTTTCATTTTTGCTGAAAATGCGTTCTTTATAAGCCTTGAACTGAGCAAAACTCATCCCATCGTATCGTTTAAATGAAGTGTCATAGTTCGAGATATAACTATCGAGATCATTATACGTCCAAGCGTATTTCCACTGATATAAACCTGCTAAAATTGCTGAATAAGCGGCAGGTTTAACCCATTGTTTCAAAGAAGAGTCGATAATCAAGAGGGTATTCGATGGATTGATGCTTTGATCCAGTTGGATTAAATCGTTGTTATTGATAGCAATACACCCTTTGGTAAAGGGGTCGCGTGAACCGCTAAGAGGGACGCCGTGAACCCATATCCCGTCTCCGTTTTTACCTCGGATACGGTCATATAAATTGGGGTAAGAGGTGACAAAAGCCATTGGGCCGTAGAAGGGGTCAACACGTCTCTTTTTCTCGGTTAAGGTATAAATACCTATTGGAGTTTTGAGATCTCCTTCTACCCTTTTATCCCCTGCATTTTTTCCGGTAAAGGCACTGTACCGCTTTTTAAGGGAAAATCGTTTTTGAGCATCCGGCGTATATAGCTCTAAAGACCCTTTTTCTTTGCTGCAAGCCAAGAGCGAAAATGCCCGTTCGAAATAACCGAAACGGAGATCTTTGTTGAAAAGGGTTCCTGACCAATAGGTAGGGGTATTCATCTGGCTATCGAGCAATTTTTTACCGCCGCTTTTGTATAACGTCAGAACCTCTGAGGATAAAAGGGTCGTAGCCGCTAAGAGTGAAACAAAGAGAGCTTTTACCATTCGTATCCCAAATCGCTTAGGAATTTTTTATCGGTTGTCCACCCTTTTTTGACCGAGACAAAGAGTTCAAGATAAACAGGTTTGGATGCTAGTCGCTCAATTTTTTCACGGGCATTTTGACCGATACGCTTGATAGCGGCTCCCCCTTTACCGATTATGATCCCTTTTTGAGAATCTTTTTCGACGATAATGGTGGCACGTATGTGCTCTACAGGAGCATCTTCATCTATCTTATCGATAATAACATCCGATTCATAAGGGATCTCATCACTGATGTTATCAAATATGGCCTCACGAATAAACTCTTTGTAAATTGTACGGATCATCTCTGTCGTAATATTTTCAGGATCATACAAATAAGGGGATTCATCGAAATGTTTGACAATAGTATCGAGCAGATCTTTTTTACCGACATTTTTATTCACGGACATCGGAATGAGAGCAAGAAAATGATCACTGAAACGGTTGTATTCTCCGATTTTTTTGAGGAGCTCGGCTTGAGAAATTTGATCAATTTTACTCAGTACAATAATATGTTTGCGCTTGTCGGAGTTAATTTCCAGAAACTTTTCATAATGGACGGTTTTATCGGATGCGGGGGCGAGATAGACAACAATGTCACAATCTCCGATGGCTTTAAGGGCTTCTTCCAACATATATTGGTTAAGAAGTTTTTCGGCCTGATGAAGTCCCGGAGTATCAACGAAAATAATTTGATCGTCATTGTGCATAACGATCGCATTGGAGCGTTTGCGGGTAGCGTTCGCTTTTTGACTTACAAGGGCAATTTTTTCACCCAAAATCCAGTTCATTAGGGTACTTTTCCCTGCATTTGGTCGTCCGACAAGAGCAACAAAGCCTGCTTTATTCATATGTAATTACCTTTAGAGGATATAACGTGCGAGGTCTTCATCCTCAACAAGTGGTAAGAGAATGGTATTAACCATCGCTTCGGTGACGGTAACGGTACTGTTTTTGTGCATTTGGGCGTTAAAACTTATATCTTCCAATACTTTTTCAACGACAGTATGAAGCCGTCTCGCACCGATATCTTCGGTTTTTTCATTGGCTTTTTGGGCATAGTGTGCCATAGCCCGCAGTGCCGCTTCATCAAATTCCAAAGCCATTTCTTCTGTTGCCAACAACGCTTTGTATTGTTCTAACAAAGAATTTTTCGGTTTAGTTAAAATCAAATGAAGTGCATTTTCATTGAGGGGTTCAAGTTCGACGCGAAGCGGAAAACGTCCTTGAAGTTCAGGAATAAGATCGCTTGGTTTAGTGAGATGAAAGGCTCCGGCGGCAATAAAAAGGATATGATCGGTTTTAATGGAGCCGAGCTTGGTCGAGACGATACTTCCCTCGACAATAGGGAGTAAATCGCGCTGCACCCCCTCTTTGCTCGGATCATTCCGTCCTTCACTTCGAGAACTTACGGCAATTTTGTCAATTTCATCAAGGAAAATAATTCCTCCGTCTTCTGCACGTTTGAGTGCTTCACGTTTCATTTGATCGTGGTTCAGAAGTTTTTCGGCAGCTTCTTGTCGTAGGATATCTTTTGCCTCGGCTACCGTAACCTCTTTTTTACTCTCTTCTTTACCCATAATAGAAAACATTTTTGAAAATGATTCTTGAACACGGGCGATTTCAGGAGGCATATTAGTGTCGTTAAATTCAACTCCACGTGCTTGGAGCTCTATCTCAACGATACACTCATCCAACGTTCCGTTACGAATGTTTTCTCGTATTTCCTCTTCGTTTGATGAGAATTGTGAGCTATTACTGAGTAATTTTTGAGTAAGGGTATCGATGACATAGTGTTCGATCGCCTCTTTATTATTCTCGTTGTGTTCTGCTTTTACCATTGATAGTGATGTCATGACCAAATCGCGTACCATGGATTCGACATCTCTTCCGACAAAGCCTACTTCGGTATATTTGCTTGCCTCAACCTTGATAAACGGCAATTGCATCATTTTGGCGAGACGGCGGGCGATTTCTGTTTTACCAACGCCGGTAGAGCCGATCATCAGAATATTTTTCGGCATGATCTCATCTTGCAAAATGGGATCAAGACGTAGGCGGCGATAGCGGGTTCGAAGAGCTAGCGCAATCGTTTTTTTAGCATTATTTTGACCGATAATATGTTGATCCAGATAATCGACAATCTCTTGAGGAGTCATGTTTGTCATCTTATCCAAGGCTCAATGTTTTAATATTGTGGTTCGTGTAGATGCATAAATCTGCGGCAACGCTAAGGCTCTCTTTAACCAGCGTCTCTTCATCTAAAGAGGCATGTTTTTTCAGTGCGCGTGCAGCGGCAATGGCATAACTTCCGCCGCTGCCGATGGCGGCAATTTCACCGTCTTCGGGTTCAACGACATCGCCGTTTCCGGTAAGGATAAAAATATGTTCTTGATTAAGAACAATCATCATCGCCTCCAAACGGCGCAATACTTTGTCTTTACGCCATGCTTTGGAAAAGTCGATTACCGCTTTGATGAGTTCCCCTTTTCGATGGGTTAACTGCTCTTCAAACATATCGAAAAGGTTAAATGCATCGGCAGTGGAACCGGCAAAACCGGCTAAAATCTCTCCGTTATGGAGGGTTCTAATTTTGGTTGCATTGCTTTTTAGAATGCTCTGTCCGAATGTCACTTGCCCATCTCCGCCGATAACGGCTTTGTTTTTACCTTTATAAGCGAGTATGGTTGTGGCATCAAACATTTGCTATTCTCCTTTGACTTCTAAATGGAGTGTCGCGTGGATTCCATGACCGAGTTTGAGGTCTAAGTCATGCAATCCGGTTGTTTTAATTCCGTGTTTGGCATCAAGCTCTTTTTTGTCAATTTCGATATTGTGCTGAATCTTCAGCGCATCGGAAATCTCTTCTTTTGTGACAGCTCCAAAGAGATGCCCTGTGTTTCCGAGTTTTTTAACAATCGTTACTTTGATATCGGCAAGCTGAGCTTTGATGGCATTAAGCCGCTCAATCTCGGCTGCTTCATGAGCTGCTTTTTTCTTTTGTTCCGATTCATATTTTTTTAATACTTCGTTTGTAGCAGCGAGTGCTAACCCTTTGCCGATCAAAAAATTCTTTCCGTAGCCGTCGGCTACCTCTTTAATTTCGCCGGCTTTTCCGACCCCTTTGACATCTTTTGTCAATAATACTTTCATTTTAATCCTTGATTAACCGCGAACGATTACACCGCTATAGCCGACTATACCGTGCGCTAGGTTGGAAACTTTAGTGTATCCCATATCGATCAAAATACGTTGACAGTGGGCACTTCGGCTTCCTACATGACAATACACAACGATGTGTTCATCTTTTTCCAGTTTTGACTCTGTGAGTGTTTGGAAAAAACTGCTCGTCGGTACCAAAACATCCGCTCCGGCGATGCGACCCATTTTCCACTCCATCCATTCACGAACGTCAACCACTTTAAAGCTAACCATACCGAGCTCACGCGCTTCAAAAAGGGAGGTTAGTTCATCGCTATCAAGATCGCTTTTGTGCAATAACATTTCACACTCTTCTTTGGTCAACCCGCGAGAGTGTTGGTGAGTAACCTCTTCGATTCCCATCTCGAGACGCTTAGCCGCTGCGAACTCCGGAGTACAGAAAATTTGACAGTGACAGACGCCCTCTTCGGGTAGCTCTTTTTCGATAGCAGTGGTACAAGGGCAAAGTCGATTATCGGTACTTTGATATTTCCCATCAACCTCTTCAACCATATAACAAGGACAAAAACGTTTGCCGTACATCATTTTATTACGGGCAAGTCCGAGTTGAACCCCCTCATTGATCTCTCCTTGAGGGTTGTAAGACCAACCGAATTGGTTGATTACTTTGTCGGTAAATTTAACCGTTTTTTCGAGTTCCGCTTGGAATTCGTCCGAATTCATATCTATTTTAATGATGCTCATACTCGAATTCCTTTATTTGTTTTTACGTGCTTTACCGGCAATGATAAAGCGTAGAGCGTTGAGTTTGATAAATCCGCCTGCATCTTTTTGATCGTAAACGGAGTCTTCTTCAAACGTACAGTATTCAGGATTGAAGAGTGAAATGTCTGAGCTGCGTCCAACAACCATCACGTTCCCCTTATAGAGTTTGAGTCTAACGGTACCGCGTACGTTTTGTTGTGTTTTATCGATAGCGGCTTGGAGCATTTCGCGCTCAGGTGCAAACCAAAATCCGTTATAGATGAGTTTTGCGTAGCGAGGCATTAATTCATCTTTCAAATGTGCCTCTTCACGGTCTAGTGTCAATGATTCGATGGCGCGGTGTGCTTTGATCATAATGGTTCCGCCCGGCGTTTCGTAGCATCCTCGGCTTTTCATACCGACGAAGCGATTTTCAACGATATCGGCACGTCCGATCCCATGACGACCAGCAATGATGTTGAGTTGTTCCAACATAACCGCAGGGGAGAGTGCTTTACCGTTTAGGCTGACAGGATCCCCTTTTTCATAACCGATTTCGATGTACTCCGCTTCATCGGGTGCATTTTGAGGTGATACGGTCCAGCGCCACATGCTCTCTTCCGGCTCTGACGCAGGGTCTTCGAGGATTCCCCCCTCATAAGAGATATGTAATAAATTCGCATCCATCGAGTAAGGGGATTTTTTACCGCTCATTTCAATTTTGATACCGTGTTCTGCTGCATAGGCGAGTAGTTTTTCTCTTGAGTTTAAATCCCATTCACGCCAAGGAGCGATAATGGTGAGCGCACTGTTTTGTCCGAGGTAACCCATCTCGAAACGGACTTGATCATTCCCTTTACCGGTAGCACCGTGGCTGACGGCATCGGCACCCGTGATACGGGCAATTTCCGCTTGGCGTTTTGCAATCAAAGGGCGTGCGATTGATGTTCCGAGAAGGTATTCACCCTCGTAAATCGCATTAGCGCGAAACATCGGGAAAACATAATCGCGTACAAACTCTTCACGTAGATCTTCGATATAGATATTTTCAGGCTTAATTCCGAGGCTGATCGCTTTGGCACGAGCCGGTTCTACCTCTTCTCCTTGACCGATATCGGCAGTGAACGTGACAACTTCACATTTGTATTCATCTTGGAGCCATTTTAAAATAACACTTGTATCCAATCCGCCGGAATAGGCAAGAACAACTTTTTTAACCTCTTTTTTCATAACTGCATCCTTATCATTGATACCCTGACTCCATATAGTGATTATGGAGTGAATACCGCGATTTTATCAAAAAAAGGGTGAGAAAAGGGTTAAAATTTTAGATTTAGGGAAGAGGGTGGTTCTGTCTGGGTAGATTTGATAAAATTGAGACTGTTTTTGAGCTGTTGCAAGATATGTGCAGTCTGCGCTTTGTTTTTTTCTAAGGAGAGCTTGCTGTGTGCAAGAAGATAGGAAGCCTCTTCCATCTCTTGAAGCGTCTCAAACTGAGGCATCTCATCCAGCAAAGCTGAAAGACGTTCAAAATCTTCAAGAATGAGAGCTGTTTTAAGCTTGGTTAGCCACATCAGTACTCTCTTTCCACGCTTCCAAAAGCCCTTTGAAGACTTGGTTTACTTCATCGATCTTGGTTGAATCGTTGTACATATTGGCTTCTACGAGGAGACGAAGCTGATACGAATAAAGTCCTGATAAATAATGGGAAATATCTCCCTGATTGTAATCTAAAATATTGATAAGTTCACTGATTACAGCATTTGAACGGTTAATCCAATAGGTGCGTCGCTCGATATCGCCATCATTGACGGAGCGCTTTGCCTGCATGTTAAAACGTAAAATTCCTTCATACATCATTTGGATCAATTTTTCCGGAGATTCTACTCCGATATTGTTTTGGGTATACGTATTGTATGCAAGATTGGTATTCATTAAAAGTCCTTTGAGTGTTTCGAATAAATGTTAATAATATTTTTGGAGGGTATTTACCCTTTTTGATCGAATAAGAGTCCGTTTACTTCTTGCATTTTCGGTAAAAGGGCTTCGGCTTGCTCGATGGGGAAACGTCTGAGCATACGGTTACTTTTGGTTTCGATAACGGAGACATAAAAATCTTCCGAAGAATTGTCAAACCCAAATTTCAATGTGGTGTTAAACGGGTTTAGCGATTGATTGAGCTGATCAATCAATTTATCCATTTGCTCTTGGGAATCAATTTTTGTCGTTTTTTGCTCTGTAACGCTTTGGGCAACTTTATCCTGATGGATTTGTGCTTTTTGCATCTGCTGGACACTTTGAACATCTGCAACATTTTGTTTTGGTGCGACACTTTGGCTTTGTTGCATCTTTGCGGTTGTCTGGAAGATTTCCATGGTCATTCTCCTGATAAAAATTATGAGGCAATTTCTACCCCTAAATCGTCAATGAAAATAAAAACTTTAATATTCACATGATAACCTTGCGCTTATGAAACGCTATGTAACTCTTTTACGCAATGAACCGCTCCTTCGTCGCCTCTCATTAATTCAACTGCTTGCGTATTTCGGGGCATGGTTTAGCAATGTCGCGATTTATACACTTTTGATCCAGATGGGTGCTGAGGCAACAACGATTGCGCTGGTCGCGGCGCTCCATTTTTTACCGGGGGTATTTCAAGCTCCCCTGAGCGGTGTGATACTTGACCGTATCCATCCGAAAAAATTGATGATACTTTTGACCCTCATCGAAATATTCTGTACCCTCTCATTAATCAGCATTGATAATATTGGAATGTTATGGTTGCTCTATCTGTTGGTATTTATTCGTATGGGAGCTTCCAGTTTTCATTTCACGGTGGAGATGTCACTTCTGCCGAGAATATTGGAAGGGAAATCCCTTCAAACAGCCAATGAGATCCATTCGATTATCTGGTCCATTTCATACACGTTAGGGATGGCGTTAAGCGGATTGGTTGTTTATTGGGTAGGGGTTACAATGGCCTTCATCCTTGATGCGGGGTTATTTGTTATCGTCCTCACACTGATATCTAAAATTAAAATTGAAGTAGAACTCTCTCAAAACGGCTCAAAGCTAAGTGCGATGATGAGGGAAGCTTTCACCTATATACGTGCCAATCCGATTGTGTACCATTTGATGATACTTCATGCGGTTCTAGGTTTTACGGCATTTGATGCACTGGTTGCATTGGCGGCAAAACAGTACTATTCGCAAATCATTGCGGTATCGTTAGGGATAGGATTGCTCAATGCCGCACGTGCATTTGGCCTTGTCATCGGTCCGATGGTGTTGGGTCGTTGGATTAATAATGCGAGGCTAGGGTGGCTGTTTCTTGCCGAAGCGGGTGCAATAGCTTTGTGGGCACTGCTGATCGATGATTTTTACGGATCCTTGATCGCTTCGGTAGCGGTCGGGTTTGTGACGACGACATTATGGTCGTATACCTATACGTTATTGCAGCATCATACCCAGAGTGATTTTTACGGTCGGGTCATTGCTTATAACGATATGGTTTTTTTGGGAGTCGGGGCATTCGTCTCTTTATTGATCGGTTATTTGGCGGCATCCGGAATAACATTAGGGATGATTACCCTCATATTGGGGGGAGTATTTTTGATCGCGGCTTTTTATTACGAATGGGTACGGCGAACGTATGAACTTAAGGAGTTTGAATGAAAGATGAGATGATAGTGGTAGTTGAGGGAAAGGAGATTGATTTGAGCAAAATAACTCGTCTCTATCCCGCTGCACTGATCAGTGCCGGAGGGGAGAGCGCCTCAGTATCTTTAGAATGGGCGGAGCTCAAAGCGGAACAGATTACCCTTGAAGCGTATGTTTTGATGTGTGATTTTGATCCCGTGGGGGAAGTTCCCCTCAATCGTATAGAAGTGCGATTTGAGACGAAAGAGGAACTATTTGCCCTTATGCAAGAGATTGCCCAAAAGCTTCAAAACTGAATACTTTACTTATGAAACAGCGTGTTCTTAGGTTAGCCATTCCTGCCGCACTAAAACATTTTCTTGATATTGTCCAAATCCTCATTGATATGCTTATGGTGGGTATTTTAGGCGTTGCGGCATTGGCAGCGGTCGGGTTGTCGATGCAGTTTATGATGGTGATTCAGGCTGTAATGACTTTTTATGCTGTCGGTTCGAGTGCGTTGATTTCTCGATACATCGGGAGCGGTAGAGTTCATCGCGCTTCGGCAGTGGTCTTTGTCGGACTGTGGGTAGCCGTGGGAGGATCACTCATTGTCGGTTTGATCGGATGGAATTTTTCGGCCGATTTTTTTCGTTGGATGGGATCGAGTAATGAGGTTATTGCCCTTGGAAGCGGATATTTCGGAATTGTCTCCTTGGGGATGAGTCTTATTTTTCTCGACACGTTAGCGTACAGTGCACTTTCTGCTGCGGGTGATACACGGACCTCTCTTTTTATTAAAATTGCTTCCGCGTTCCTTAATGCCGGATTGAATTATGTTTTTATTTTCGGTCACGGCGGATTTGAGGCGATGGGGGTCGAGGGGGCGGCATACGCGACGGTGTGTGCCTATGGATTCAGTGTTGTCATCTATGGATGGCTTTTAATCCGAAAAGGGGGCGTATTGGGAATCTACCCGATATTTCTCCTGAGTGATCTGAAAAAAATGATTGCTATCGGAACTCCGGCCGCGGTTGAGAGAGTTGTGGGGGTGACATCGTTTTTATTGTTTGTTATGATGATCGCTTCGCAAGGGACGGAAGCTCTAGCGGGATATCAGATCGGATTGCGTATTGAGGCATTGGCGTTTATGCCGGGATT
>NZ_MIBU01000006.1:0-2377 GCF_001830725.1 Sulfuricurvum sp. RIFOXYD12_FULL_44_77 | reverse complement strand
CGTCTCACCCTTTATGCGTTCAGTACCGAAAACTGGAAACGCCCCAAACTCGAAGTCGAATTTTTAATGAAACTTTTAGAGCGGTATCTCAAAAGCGAACGCGCCGCCTATTTGGAGGGAAATATCCGCTTTGAGCCGATCGGCGATCTGAGTATTTTTTCCAAATCGCTCCGCAACGTCATCGACGAGGTACAGAGGGCAACAGCCGAGTGCGACGGTTTGGTTCAATGCCTTGCACTGAACTACGGAGGGCGTGATGAGATCGTCCGTGCCGCCAATGCACTCCGAGAAAATGGCCCCCTCACGGTAGAATCACTCGGAGATGCCCTCGATTGTCCCCACGATGTCGATCTGCTCATCCGAACCGGGGGAGATCATCGCCTCTCCAATTTTCTGTTGTGGCAAGCGGCCTATGCAGAACTCTTCTTTACCAAAACCCTTTGGCCGGAATTCACTACCGATGAGCTTGAGAGTATTATCAAAAAATTTAAAACGGTCGAAAGACGCTTCGGAGGATTGAACTGATGGAATTTGCATTTATCTTTATTTTTGGGGCGGCAATCGGTTCCTTCTTAAATGTGGTGATCTTGCGCATCCCGCGTGATGAGAGCGTCTCTTTCCCCGCATCCCATTGCATGAGCTGCAACACCCCGCTGAGAGCTTGGCATAATATTCCCATCCTTTCATGGCTTTTTTTACGGGGGAAATGTGCTTTTTGCGGCACCAAGATATCGATACAGTATCCTCTTATCGAAGTGCTCAGCGGTCTCATTTTCCTCTTTAGTGCGATGAAATTCGGCCTTACCTTCCAAGCGGCGGGAATCGCCGTGACGTTTGCGTTGCTTCTAGCCCTCTCCGCAATCGATTTTCGCTACAAAATGGTTCCCGATAGCCTCAACCTCGGAGCGCTCACTGTCGCCGTCTTTAGCGTCACCTCGTTTGAGCAGTTCGGCTATAACGTCACCAACGCTCTGCTGTTTGCCGGAGGATTTACCCTCCTTCGTTTCTATCTCTCCTACGCCATCAAAAAAGAGGCGATGGGGGAAGCCGATATTATGATCGCCGCGACGATGGGGGCATTGCTCGGGGTCAAACTCGGGCTTGCCGCTATCTTCCTCGGTGCCGTTTTGGCACTTCCCGCACTCCTTTTAACCCAAGATGAGAGCGAAGAGTCCAAACAACTCCCGTTTATCCCCTTTTTAGCGTTAGCGTGTTGGCTCGTTGTTATGTTCGATACCTACGTCAACGATTGGATGGTGGGAATATATGGGTAAATTACGCCACTACATCTTATCGCATCTGTCGATACTCTTTTTCTCGATATTTCTCCCCCTCTTCGCGATCGCTTCGGTCATCTTTTTGATCAAACTCGCGACCTATACGGCAGTCATTCAGCTGAGCCTTCTTGAGATGGGAAAACTCTACCTATTCGTCATTCCCGAACTCCTTTTTTACACCCTCCCTATCGCTTTTGTCGTCGGCGGAGCATTAGCACTCTATCGCCTCTCCAATGATAATGAGATGGTCGTCGTCTTCTCGCTTGGAATCTCCCCCTCATTTGTCGGACGGGTTTTGGCGGTGCCCGCACTGCTCCTCACGCTGTTAATGTTTGTCAACTTTATCGTCGTCATCCCCTACATTAAAGTTATTTCGGGCAATTTTTTAGAGAAAAAAAGGGCAGAAGCGAAGTTCAACCTTAGCGCTTCGGAGTTTGGTCACCATTTCGGCGAATGGATGCTTTTCATCAACAAAAGCGATCAAGATTCACGTGTCTTTGAAGATGTCGTCCTCTTTAACAAAGATATGAACGACGAAATTCTTATCAAATCCGATAAAGCGGAACTCATCAACAAAAACGGGGTATTGCAGCTGAAATTAAGTGATGGCGAGAGCTACAGCTACAGCGATAAACTCCTTAAAACCATGCTCTTTAAAACCGGATACATCAACGATAGAATGACGACCGATCCTACTATCTACCGCAACACCCTCGATTTTTGGACGAACGAAATCGAACGGGGTAAAAAAGAGAGACTCCTTATTACCAATACCCTCTTGAGTCTCTTTCCCCTCCTCTCGGTATTTTTGATGATTGCGCTGGGGGTCGTTCACGCCCGCCACCAAAAACGGTGGATCTATCTGTGGCTTTTCCTCTCCATCGTCGGATTCTATTCGGCCGCCATCATGGTTCAAAAATGGTTCGCCTTTCATACGATCTGGATCGTCGCACTGATCTGGTTTATTCTCAGCTATAGCTTTTACAAACGTCTGGTTGGGAGCCGTTTTTGAAGCGAGCCAAAATCACGATGAGCTACAACGGCTCAGCGTTTATGGGGTCTCAACAACAGCCCACCACCCATGAAACCGTTATCGGCAC
>NZ_MIBU01000005.1:0-2365 GCF_001830725.1 Sulfuricurvum sp. RIFOXYD12_FULL_44_77 | reverse complement strand
TGTGTCAACACATCCTGAGTCGCTAATTGATTGAGCTTTGTAATGTCGGTAAAAACAACCACATGACGCATTTGATTTTCATACTTCATTTTCTGTGCATGTGCCGTAAAAATAGAGCTCACGCCACCTACCGTCATTTTAACTTTGTGCTCTTTGTCACTGTGCTGTGTCAAATAATCGGTCCACAACAAACCATCGATAGTAGGCTGTAAATATTCATCAGACTCCCCTTTTTCAAAACAATTACAAATACAAGAGTGCTCACGCCGAAATTCTTCCAAGGATGAACAGCCAAAATAGTCATAAAAAGCTTGATTTACAAATATTATTTCTTCACCGTCGGTTACAACAACAATATTTTTTTGTGAGTCAAGTATCGTTTTAATATAACGTTCTTGAAAATTCAATTTATGAATCAATGCACCAAACGCATACTCAAATAAAGCCCAAAATAGTAGAAGTAAAGCAGCCGTCAACAAGATACTGCCAAAAACTGTTTCCAGTATATTTTGATATCCCCCCGTCACATCATCAATACAAATGATTACTCCCGCACTTTTCCCCTCCGAATCTTCCAAAGAGAGAGGATTGATTTCATAATCTTTTTCATCGATACGGACATTTTTGGGTTTCATTGCGTGATTGTGATCACTAAAAGCATCCATATATTTTTTTTGCGCTTCGGTGATTGCAGCAGTATAGCGATACGTTCCCAGCCCCTCTTTATACAACGAGTTATCGGCTGCACCCAAATAATCTTCATGAATCATCAATATACTGGTTGATCCGGTCATCTGTTTTATTTTTTCTACAAAATATCCGGTATCGATTCCGAATTCTAAAGCACCGATATAGGTATTATTATCAAAAATCGGTATGACAATACGATAGGCCATCCCATGAATACCCCCTTCAAATCCGGTTACCATTTTATGACCGGCATGAGCCGTTCGAAGCATCGGACGACGTGAAGCGATGTCATCTCCAAAATTATCTTTTAAATGCATCCGCAAAATTGAGTGTCCATCCGCCGCGTGATATTGCATAACCATTAAGTGAGGATTCTCATCAATCAATGCTTTATAGCGAGGAAGTGTCAGAGTGTAGAGCTGCTTTGTATCTCTCTTTTTGATTGCCTCTATCACACCCGCTAGGTGCAACGTCGTGTAGGCACGATAAACATAAAAATGTTCTAGGTCATCTGTCATAGAGTTAAATGCCATTTTGACATTTTCAGAGGCATGAAGTGATCGCTCTTTAGCGTATCGGCTTTCATTTGAAGTATGAAAAAAAGTTAAAGCAGATGAGACGGCAATAACTATCAAGGCAATGATTAACTGCGCTCGAAACTTAAAACTCATCTTTACCCTTACTCTTAGCGGTTATACCATCATCGGCTCATCTGTCGGCTCGATCTCTTCAAAATCGATGACAATCTGATCTAACATCTTCTGTGTTCTTTTAATTTTATCTATATTTTCATCAAAAAATGCCTTTGATGCCGGAAATGCTTCAGACAACTCTTGATATATCAGAATCCGTCCCCCAAAATGGCGGTTAATTTCATCAAATGCCGATTGCAAATAGGCTTTAGAGGTGGTATGACGAAAGAGAGCTTTGATCATTTTTTTGCGCTCTTTAATCGGAATCGACTCATCGATTGCTTCGGCAATTCTTTTAATATCAAGACGTGAAAAATAGACGCCGCTATGATATGGGGCGAGCAATTTATCCGATAATTCATCTACAAAACTCGGAACCGGTTCATTATCCGGATCATTCTCTTCCGTTGCGCTATCGCAGCTTCCGCTGTCACATTTTCCCCGTACAAATTCATCAAACTCAGCCTTTAAATCGCTAAAATCGTTTGTTTTCATCTTGTTTCTCCTGTTGTTAAGTCATAAAAATAGTGACACTGTGAGCGCATAGCTATCTCATCCTCGAAATCGTCTCGATCCGCATAGCGCTCTAATGCTCTCGTCATAATCAAATCTCCGATCAATTTTCCCTCATGTATCCTAATAAAGTCGCAATAGCCGCCCTCTTGGGCACTATCAGAGGCTTCATCGACCAAAGAGAGAGCCTCTTCTTGGTATTCACTCCCGATAATCGCACCGCTGAGCTTGGAACTTCGCATTTGAGAGATTGTAAAGGCAACATCATCAGAACGTATATTCATCGGAATCATCATTGCATCAATCCCGTTCTCTTTGTAAAGCTTATTTAGGGTTACTGAGAAACGACTGCTATGGGCATTTTCCGCAATGTAGCCGTATAATTTTGTCGCTACCGTAATAGTGTTATCATTATTCATCATTTATTTAATCCCCATAATTCCAGAGCTTCCTCTTCCTCAAGCTGACAG
>NZ_MIBU01000004.1:0-2374 GCF_001830725.1 Sulfuricurvum sp. RIFOXYD12_FULL_44_77 | reverse complement strand
CAGCGCCATTATCGAATCGCTGGGACACGATATGCCTCTAGCGGGGAGAACACTGTGCGATGCCGAGGGGGGAGATCACTACGGCCGTATCGTGCTCAAAGAGGGAACGCTCGCCCTCTATGCCGCCGTCCCTAGCGGAGTCTTTAGCGGCAGCGATTTGATGGAAGCCGCCCGAATCGCCGAATCCCAAAACGGAGCCATCCGCCTCACTATCGAGCAAAATTTGATTCTGACAGAGATCAGCAATGAAGAGGAAGCACTGTCATCTTCGCTGTTTTCGAAATACCCCAACCGACCATCGCCCTATATGGCGAACCTCATCGCGTGCGCCGGAAGCGAGCACTGCCCCTTTGGGGTTATCCCCGGAAAATCCGATGCGATTGCCATGAGCGAATTTTTAAGCAGCGCTGTCCCGATTGAAAATGCCAAAGTACGCCTCTATTGGTCAGCGTGTATCAAAGGGTGCGGCATCCACGGTGCGGGAGATTTGGGATTTGTGGGGTGTAAAGTTCCTCGTGATGGGAAAACGACACTTGGGGTCGATATCTTCCTCGGCGGCAGTCTCAGCCACAATGACGAAGAGGCGAAACTCTTTCTAAAAGGGATCACTCTCGAAGAGGCACCCCACTACGTAGCGGAGTTAATAAAACTCTATCGGGATACTCGATTCGATGGTGAAAGTTTGGAGCAGTTTATCAAACGTCTACGCTCCCACTATGAGATCAGTGAAATCGCCGATATCGTGCGCCATAATTATGCAATCCTACATGAAGGCGGAGCCGATTTTCATAGCTTTGATCGGATTGTACTATGATTGAGCCGATCGCTACAGGATGCCCGTTTTGCGGGACGGGATGCGGCTTGAGCGTCGAATGTACCGATAAAGGTATAAAAGTGAAGGGAGATAAAACCAATCTTTCTACCCACGGAGATTTGTGTTTCAAACCGATCCAAATGGCAAAAGGACTCGATGCCAACCGCCTCACCACTCCGCTGTACCGATCCCGTAAAACCGACCCCTTCTGCGAAATATCGTGGGAGGATGCGATCTGCATTTTAGCCGATCAGATTAAATCTCTTCCCCTTGAAGCCCTCTATTTTTACCTCTCAGGACAACTCCTCACCGAGGAGAGCTATCTCTTTACGAAACTGATCAAAGGATATTTGGGAACGAACAACGTCGATGCGAACTCACGATTGTGTATGGCAAGTGCCGTCATCGCCCACAAAATGGCGTTCGGAAGTGATGGAGCCATCGGAAATTACGCCGATATCGACGATGCCGATGTCATCCTCATCAGCGGTTCAAACCCCGCATGGGCACACCCGATTCTCCACCGCCGTATTATGGCACGTAAAAAATCCCATCCCGAAACCCAAATCATCGTTATCGATCCGATCCGTACCGAAACCGCCGAGAAAGCAGATCTATGGCTGGGACTTCACAGCGGAAGCGATACGATGTTCTACAATGCCCTTTTGGGAGAACTGTATCGAAAAGGGGGATGCGATTTGGATTTTATCGACCGCTGCAGCGAAGGATTTGAGCTAACCCTCACCGAAGCACTTAAAATCCCGTTTAGCGATGCCATTGCCTTATGCGGGCTTTCCCTCAAAGATGCTTCAACCCTTGTGGAACTTTTCGGATCGGACAAAAAGATTCTGGGATTATGGTGTCAGGGACTTAATCAAGCCGTAGATGGCGTTATGCGCAATCTCGGATTCATCAACCTCTTTCTCGCCACAGGACGGATCAACGCCAACAAAGGGCTTCCATTCTCTCTCACCGGTCAGCCTAATGCCATGGGGGGACGTGAAGTGGGCTACCTCTCTAATGGCTTACCCGGATACCGTGATGTCCGTAACCCTCAGGATCGTGAAGTATGTGAGCGCCATTGGAACCTCTCCTCAAATTCGATCTCTTCAGAAATAGGGATCACTATCACCGATGCTATCGAAAAGATTTTGCACAATGATATCCGTTTGTTATGGGTTGCCTGCACGAACCCGTTCCTCACCCTCCCCGATGTTTCTAAAACCCGCTCTGCACTTTTGCAAAACGATCTTTTTTTAGTTGTCCAAGATTGTGTACTGAGCGAAACCGCCTCTCTCGCAAATCTTGTCCTCCCGAGTGCCGCGTGGGGCGAAAAAGAGGGGAGTATGACCAATTCGGAACGCTTTATCAAACGTGTCAGAGCCTTTAAACCTGCCCCTGATGGGGCAAAAAGCGATATGAGTATCGTGTGTGATGTTGCGAAAGCACTTGGATTTTCGGGATTTGATTTTACCGAGCCCTCAGAGGTCTATCATGAGTATCAAATACTCACAAAAAGTCGTTTATGCGATCAAAGCACACAGGAGTATGAGACCCTCT
>NZ_MIBU01000003.1:13434-20708 GCF_001830725.1 Sulfuricurvum sp. RIFOXYD12_FULL_44_77 | reverse complement strand
CTCTTTCAGCCCTGCACTGGTGATTTCGACAAACTCTGCCTTATCCCAGAACGCTTCAATGCTCTCAGAGCCGCAATATCCCATAGAAGAGCGTAGCCCCCCCATCATCTGATGCACTACCGCAGCGATACTTCCGCGAAACGGTACACGCCCTTCAATCCCCTCAGGAACGAGTTTATCTGCAGCCGTCCCCTCTTGGAAATAACGATCGGTTGAACCTTTTGTCATAGCCCCTATTGAGCCCATACCGCGGTATGATTTATATTGACGCCCTTGGTACATGATCGTATCGCCCGGTGATTCTTCGGTTCCTGCGAGGAGTGATCCCGCCATAATAACGCTCGCACCAACGGCGAGGGCTTTGGCAATATCACCTGAATAGCGAATACCTCCATCGGCAATGATCGGTACGCCATGTGCACGCCCAACAGCGGCACACTCATCGATAGCCGAGATTTGAGGGACACCTACACCGGCAACAATACGGGTTGTACAGATAGATCCAGGCCCGATACCCACTTTAACCCCATCAGCACCCGCTTCGATAAGAGCAAGTGTCGCTTCACCCGTAGCAACATTTCCGGCGATGATGTCAACGACCATCTCTTTTTTGATCGCTTTAACGGTATCCAAAATCCCTTTAGAGTGACCGTGAGCCGAGTCAAGTACCAAAACATCCACACCCGCATCTACAAGAGCACGCGCTCGGTCAAGCTGTCCGACACCAATCGCCGCACCGACGCGAAGACGGCCGAAATCATCTTTGTTCGCGTGAGGGTATTCGATTCGCTTTTTAATGTCTTTGATCGTTACCAGCCCTTTAAGCAAGCCGTTGTTATCAATAATCGGAAGCTTCTCAATTTTATTAACGTGCATCATTTGCTCAGCATCTGCCAATGTGATCCCAGCTTGTGCCGTTACCAACGGCATTGGAGTCATCGCGTCAATTGCTAACTTCGATAAATCTTTCTCAAAACGCATATCACGGTTGGTCAAAATCCCAAGTAATTTATTATGGGTATCGACGACAGGAACACCCGAAATTTTAAACTCACTCATCAATGCTTCAGCATCTTCAAGGGTAGCATCCGGATGAACAAAAATTGGGTCTATAATGATACCGCTTTCTGATTTTTTAACTTTTTTGATCTGCTTGACTTGAGTCTCGATATCCATATTTTTATGGATAATCCCGATACCGCCCAAATGTGCCATAGCAATTGCCGCACGGTATTCCGTTACCGTATCCATAGCCGCCGAAACCATCGGAATATTGAGGGGAATGTTACGGGTCAACATTGTTTTTAAACTCACCTCTTTAGGGAGAACCTCAGAGTATTTTGGGATAAGCAATACATCTTCAAAAGTGAGGGCGCGTTTACGAATATTCATGAGGTTATCCTTGTAATTGAGTTTCGAGGCTAAGTGCCCCGTTAAAAAGTGTTTGCTCCGCATACGGAGCGGCAATGAGTTGAAGTCCGACAGGCATACCGTTATCGCTCGTGTCGACCGGAATCGAGATCGCGGGAAGTCCCGCGAGGTTGACCGAAATGGTGTAAATATCGCTCAAATACATCTCAAGCGGATCGCTAAGAGCCCCAAACTCGTACGCGGTACGGGGAGCAACCGGAGTTAAAATAAGATCAACCTCTTCGAAAATCTTATTATACTCCTCTTGAATCAATGAGCGCACTTTTTGGGCTTTGACATAATAGGCATCGTAATAGCCTGATGAGAGGACGAAGTTTCCGAGCATAATACGACGTTGTACTTCGGCACCGAAACCCTGTGAGCGGGTTTGAAGAAAAGTATCCTTTAGATTCTCTCCTTCGACACGATTCCCGTAGCGGATACCGTCATAGCGGGCGAGATTGGTTGTCGCTTCCGCCGTTGCGGTGATATAGTACGCTGAGATGTCGTATTTCGGGTCCATCAGGCTTTTCTCGACGATGGTATGTCCTGCGTTTTTAAGGGCTTCTATCGCTTTTGTATACGCTTTGCGGACATCTTCTGAGGCATCCTTGACATAGTCAGGTACGACAGCGATTTTTAGTTTCACATTACGATCGAGTTTATCACTCACAGTGCCGTCATTGCGCTCTGCAGAGGTTGAATCTTTCGGATCATGACCTTGGATAATATCATACAAAATCGCCGCATCTTCAACGTTTTGGGTCATCGGTCCGATCTGATCGAGTGAACTCGCATACGCACCAAGCCCGTAACGACTCACACGTCCGTAGGTCGGCTTCATCCCGACGATACCGCAAAACGCCGCCGGCTGACGGATCGATCCACCCGTGTCACTTCCTAAAGCCGCTACCGCAAGCCCTGCCGCCACTGCCGCTGCCGAACCGCCCGAACTTCCACCCGGGACACAGTTGTGGTTCAGCGGGTTGAGCGTTTTGCCGTAACAGCTGCTCTCCGTCGTTGAACCCATCGCAAATTCATCCATATTTGTCCGCCCAAATGGAGACATATTGTTAGCGAGAAGTTTTTCGATAACAGTCGCGTTATAAGGGGCAATATACCCTTTGAGGATATTAGACCCTGAAGTAACCGACCATCCCGTAACTTGGATATTATCTTTAATCGCGATCGGAATCCCCTCACCGACATTAAGCACATCAATATACGCATTCAATTCAGGATTGGCGGCAATCTTGGCTTTCAACTCATCTTTGAGTAAGTTTAGTTCCTCTTTCGAGAGCTTTAACGCCTCTTTGAGTGTTATCATACACGTTCCTTTCTACGTTTTGCTTGTTTAACCATCATAATACCTAATCCAATGACGGCCAAAATAACTCCGACGGTTTCAATGATAAAACTCATCGGAACAGGCTGTGTCATAGTAATCATTCTGCGACCATCCATCCCGAAACTACTGAGGCACATCGTTTACACACCATCTCTTCTTTTTCACTATGGTATTTCCAGCAGCGGGGGCATTTAGCTTTGGTAGCGAGAGCGATATTAAAAATATCTCCCTCGATCTCAAATGTCCCCAAAATATCTTTCAGTTCGCAAGCGCACCATTTAGAGATGACCAGATACTCTTCAATATCTTCTTTTTTCATTGCTTTGGCAGACTCTGACTTCGTAGAGATAACGAGTTCAAGGGTATTTTTAATCACTTTCTCTTTTTTCAATCCATCCACGATCTCATTGAACTTTTCACGGATCACTTTCATCGTTGCGTCATCCCAGCTGCTCTCAACCGCTTCGATAGAAGCGTACGTTACATCGAAAATATCGTTTGCTTCTCCCTTTAAAATAGAGGGGGCATTCTCGAAAATCTCATCGGCGGTATAGGTCAAAATCGGAGCGATCAGCCCTAACATCGATTTTGCGATAATTGCCATAGCACTCTGCGTCGAGCGGCGCTCTGCCGAGTCGGCCGCATCACAATACATGCGGTCTTTGGTGATATCGATATAAACACCGCTGAGTTCATTCACGATGAAATAGTTCAATCCGCTCATACCATGAACAAAATTGTACTCCCCAAACAAACGGTGGGTCTCATCAAATACCTCTTTCGCTTTTGCCACGATCCACTTATCGATCTCACCCATTTCGCTGTAGGAGACGATAGATTCGAGTCCATCGAGATTGGCGAGCATAATACGAAAAGTATTACGGAGTTTTCGATATTGATCCGCCGTTTGTTTGAGGATATTGCCGGAGATTTTCAAATCTCCCTGATAGTCGCTCATTGCTACCCACAGACGCAAGATCTCACTTCCATACTCTTTGAGTACCGATTCGGGAGCAACAACGTTCCCTTTCGATTTCGACATCTTCTCACCCTTCTCATCGACGGTGAAACCGTGAGTGAGAAGCGCTTTGTACGGTGCGATATGTTCCACCGCAGTACTCAAAAAGAGGGAAGATTGGAACCATCCGCGATGCTGATCAGACCCTTCGATGTACAAATCGGCAGGATACTCTCCCGCATCGTAGTTGCGTGATTTCAGCACCGCATTCCACGTCGAACCGCTATCAAACCAAACGTCGAGAATGTCGGAAACTTTTTCAAGTTCATCCGCTTTGTATCCCGATCCCGGATAGAGGAGCTCTTCGATGCTCATCGAATACCACGCATCAGTGCTGTGCATCTCGAAAATCATCGCGATAAAGTTGAGCACTTTCTCATCCAAAATCACTTCACCCGTCGCCTTAACGCGGAAAAATGCAATAGGAACACCCCAATCACGCTGACGGGAAATACACCAGTCAGGGCGGTTCTCGACCATTGAACCCAAACGGTTACGTCCGCTCTCAGGATAAAACGCCGTTTTAGCTACTTCAGCCTGCGCGATTTCGCGAAGTGTTTTGCTCTCCCCCGCAGGAGTTCCGTCAACGCTGATAAACCATTGCTTCGTCGCACGGTAAATGAGCGGCGTATGGGAACGCCAGCAGTGCGGGTAGGAGTGACGAAATTTCGATACTTTTAACGCACTCTCACCCAAAAGGGCAATAATCGGCTCATTCGCTTTGAAAATATGGGTTCCGACAAACTCTTCGGCATTCGGTAAAAGTTTTTCACGGACAATCGTCTGATCGTAACATCCCGTCTCATCGACCGGCATCACCACTTCGAGGTTGTAGCGAAGCCCGATACGATAGTCGTCTTCCCCGTGTCCCGGCGCCGTGTGAACACACCCCGAACCGTTCTCCATCAAAACATGCTCACCCAAAACCAAATGCGAACCACGGCCATTGAGAGGATTGATCGCATAAAGATTTTCAAACTTTTTGGCTTCAATACGTTGCACAACCGTACCTGTGAACACCCCCTCTTCAATAAGGGCATCGTAGCGTTTTTCAGCCACGATGTATCCGTCACTGGTACGAACATATACCTCTTCGGGGTTAAGAGAAATCCCTGTGTTCGACGGAAGCGTCCACGGTGTCGTCGTCCAGATCACGATGGCGGCATTCCCTTCGATTCCTGCACGGATTTTAGCATCGTCGTTTAGTTCAAACGCGACATAGATGGAATAGTCCTCTTTATCTTCGTATTCAACTTCAGCTTCAGCTAACGCCGTCCGCTCCGCCCAGCTCCAATAGACCGGTTTGGAACGCTCGATTAAAAGCCCTTTTTTCGCCACGGCGCAAAGAGTGCGATAGATATTCGCTTCAAACTTGGAATCCATCGTCAAATACGGATTATCCCAATCCGCAATAACACCGAGTTTTTTAAACTCTTCGCGCTGGATACCGACAAACTCTGACGCGTGATCGCGGCACATTTGGCGCACTTCTGCCGTGCTGAGAAGCTCTTTTTTCTGTTTTCCGCCCAGTTTTTTCTCTACTTGCTGCTCGATAGGTAGCCCGTGACAATCCCAACCGGGAGTAAAACGAACCGATTTACCGTTGAAATAGTGATATTTAACAATAATATCTTTAAGAACTTTATTGAGAGCATGACCGATATGGGTATGGCCGTTGGCATACGGAGGACCGTCATGCAGAGTAAAACTCTCTGAGCCTTTACGATTGGCTTTCATTTTGCCGTAAACATCGTTTGCAATCCACGCAGCATACCGTGTAGGCTCGTTTTGAACCAAATTTCCACGCATCGGAAATTCAGTCTGAGGTAGAAGGAGGGTCTCTTTATAATCCATCTGTTACCTTATAGAAAAAGTGGTGCATTATATCTTTTAGGTGATTAAAATTTGCTGTCACTGTGCTATACTATCCCAATTTTATACTCAGGAAAACCATGAAACGTGATGTTATTTTCGTAGGTAATCGGCTGATTTTGAATGAAGCGTATGAGCGTTATATCCTCCGAAGTATCAAAAATCGTCTTGCGTCGATCGATTCCATCAACTATTTTGAAGAGTCGGATAAAGGACTTTTTTTACATCTGGAAACTCTTTTAAAAAATGAATCCAAGCTCATCATCATCACAACTAAAAATACCTTTACGATTGTGGGGAAACTCCTCAGTACCGTCACCGCCGACAATCAAATTTTAAAAGAGCAGATGCTTATCCCATCCCGCGCCAGCATCTTAGAAAACGGCAGCTATCTCCTCACCCATAACAGCTCTGAGATCAACGTTATTTTAGCGACGGAGGGGAAAATGCTCCCCCCGATTCTTATCGATGATGAATCGCGTCTTGCCACTATCCACCTCTTTAATGAAGAGCTCCTGAGTGCCCAAACGCTCCTTGAACCCTTAGCCCAAAACTTCGATGTAAAACTCGAATTCAGCGAATTGGTAGAGGGGTGGCTCAAAATCCGTATCCATACCCGACGTCATGGAAATCTTTCACAGTTTATTGCATCTGCTCGCGGTTTAATGCATCATAAAGTCATTGCGGCTACCAATATCGGGGCGTTTATTATTGAGAAGCTCTCTCACCACCATAAAAAAATCTCATTTGCCGAAAGCTGCAGCGGTGGATCACTCGCCCATTTTTTCACCTCCCAAAGTGGAGCGTCCAACATTTTTGACGGTTCACTCGTTACCTACTCTAACACTCTCAAAGCCAACTGGCTGGCAGTCGATGATGACGCGATTGAACAGCACGGTGCCGTAAGCGCCGAAGTTGTCTTAGAGATGTCCGAGGGGGCTATGAACGTCAGTTTCTCTGATTATGCAATGGCGATCAGCGGTATTGCCGGACCTACAGGGGGAACCGATGCCAAGCCGGTAGGAACCGTATACATCAGTGCCAGGTCGAAAACCTCTGTCCACACGGAACGTTTTCATTTCGAAGGGGATCGTAACTACATCCAAGAGCAAAGTGTTCTGATGGCCGTTAAAATGCTCCTTAATATTGACAAAGAATTGTTTTTTACCTAAATCGCTTTTTCTCCTTGACAAAACGACATCTTTCCCCTATAATTTCGCCCTCACAATCGTCCAGTTTTGATGATTGAAGAGGTCTCGTTAGCTCAGCTGGTAGAGCATTTCACTTTTAATGAAGGGGTCGATGGTTCGAATCCATCACGGGACACCATATTGTTGATTTCAGTGACCCTTTCGTCTAGTGGCCAAGGACACTATCACTTCATGGTAGGAACAGAGGTTCAAATCCTTTAGGGGTCGCCACTTGTTCATGTTATTTTGATTTTTTAAACTCACGGGAGTTTAGCTCAGTTGGTAGAGCGCTACCCTTACAAGGTAGATGTCACAAGTTCGAGTCTTGTAATTCCCACCATAATTTTTGGCTGCAGCGGTAGTTCAGTTGGTTAGAATGCCTGCCTGTCACGCAGGAGGTCGCGGGTTCGAGTCCCGTCCGCTGCGCCATATGTTA
>NZ_MIBU01000003.1:0-13425 GCF_001830725.1 Sulfuricurvum sp. RIFOXYD12_FULL_44_77 | reverse complement strand
TTAGGTTGCAGCGGTAGTTCAGTTGGTTAGAATGCCTGCCTGTCACGCAGGAGGTCGCGGGTTCGAGTCCCGTCCGCTGCGCCACCTTTACCTCTTCTCTTACTACACAATCAAAAAAATTACTCTTTCTTATATTTATGTTATCATACAGCTATGAAATTAAAACTTTCTCTTTTTATTCTCTATATAACCATTTGGTTTTATTTGGCAATTAACCCGTGGTATCGTGATGATTGGTTACTTGAAAATATCCTCGTATTTACCGCTTTACCGATCTTAATCTGGAGTGATCGCCGTTTTAATTTTTCAAACAAAAGTGTTTGGATGCTCTTTCTTTTTTTCGTTTTACATGCGATCGGCGCACATTATACCTACAGTGAAATGCCGTTTTTTTCTCCCATCACCGACTATTTCGGATTTGAACGAAATCATTACGACCGTTTAATTCATTTTTTATTTGCTTTTTTACTCTTTTTGCCGTTTTATGAACTTTTTTCTTCTTTTCAGAGAGTAAAACCGATCGCTTTGTATGTTACCGTTCTTTTTTTAATCGCGGTTTCCGGGGTATATGAGGTACTCGAATGGGTCGTGACCGAAGCAACCCATGCAGAGCTGGGGACTGCTTTTTTAGGAATGCAGGGAGACCCGTGGGATCCTCAAAAAGATATGGCGGCCACCTATATCGGAATATTACTTTTCCTCTTACTATGGAAACGTATCAGACGGCTCTAAATCAGATTTTATACGCAATGCTCCCTTTGGGATGTTCATACCACCCCGGATCAGTGTAATCGTCTTTAGGTTGATGTTTACGAACTTTTACGAGGGTAAACATTCCCCCCATTTCGATCGGTCCAAACGGTCCGCGTCCGGTCATCATCGGCAAAGTATTTTCCGGAATTTTCATCCCCATCTCCGCCATATCCTGCATCTCGGCCATCCCGTTTTTACCCATCGGCATGTACATATACTCCGGCATTAAATCGCTGATTTTTTCGGTTAGATCCTCTTGCTTGACTCCGATCATATTGGGAACATTATGCCCCATCGGTCCCATCGTATGATGTGACTTATGGCAATGCAAAGACCAATCCCCCTCATGAAGTGCCACAAATTCAAACGCTCTCACCTGTCCCACACCGATATCAATCGTCGCTTCGGGCCATCGGGCACTTTTAGGAACCCATCCCCCGTCCGTGCACGTCACTTCAAACGTATGCCCGTGCATATGGATCGGATGGTTCGTCATCGTCAGATTTCCGACACGGATACGGACACGATCACCTACTCGAACATTCATCGTCTCTATACCGGGAAAAACACGGCTGTTAAAGCTCCAGATATTAAACTCGGTCATGGTGGAAGGGTTTGGGGTATAGGTCCCCGGCGCTACATCGTAGCTGGCAAGGAGAAAACAAAAATCCCGATCTACTTTATGCTCTTTCGGGTTTTTTGGGTGAACGATAAACATCCCCATACACCCCATCGCCATCTGCACCATCTCATCGGCATGAGGGTGATACATAAACGTTCCGCTTTGATGAAGGGTAAACTCATACACATACGTTTCACCCGGAGCGATCTGCACCTGTGTCAATCCCCCTACCCCGTCCATACCGTTAGGGAGAATCAAGCCATGCCAATGGATCGTCGTATGTTCGCTAAGCTTGTTCGTCACGATCAGCCGTACCCGGTCCCCCTCCACCGCTTCGATGGTCGGTCCCGGAGAGGTACCGTTGTACCCCCAGCAGTTGACCACCATCCCCGGGGCGAACTCCCGCACTACCGGTTCAGCGACGATCCGAAACTCTTTGACCCCCTCTTTCATTTCATACGGGAGACTCCATCCGTTGAGGGTTACGACGGGATTGTAATTTTTTCCCTCTTTGGGTGTAATAATCGTAGCCGGTGAGAGAACCTTTTTCGGATTTTTGACAAGAGTGAGCTGGCGCTTTATCCCTTCATGGGCACCATGGTCATGTTCAGAGGCTTTGAGATTAGAACTCAGGGCTGCGGATGCGATCAATGCCGCACCCAAACCTAAAAAATCGCGTCTATCCTGTCCCATTAAAGTTTCCCCCCTATTGTATATTCCAAATCGGCTTGTGCCCTCTTATACTCTCCCAGCGCATCAAGCGCTTCTATTTTTGCTTCACCTGCACGTCGCTGATCTTCCAGTAACTCATAAATACCGTCTAACATACCGTTATAAAAAAGCTGTGTCTCTTCTAATATCTGCTGATTGGTTTTCACAATCACCTCATCGTATGAGCGTGCTATATCGTACGTATATCGAAGGTGTGCATACCCCTCGCGCACCTCTGATCGAACATTAACGGCCATTTCATATAGGCGATGAACGCTTTGGTTGTAGATGGCCTGCGACTTACTCACCCGAGCCTGTCCGAAATCAAAAAGCGGGATGGGAAGTTTTATCCCAAACGTATTAAACCGCTTTTCGCCCGTTGTTTTTTCACTTTCAACGGACAGTTCCACTTCATCTAAGAGCCGTGTATTCTCGCTATACCCTGCCTGCTTTGCGGCGTAATCGACTGATTTCATCGCACTGCGCATATCGAGACGGTTGATAATCGCATGTTTTTCCAACCCGGGTTCTGAAACTGCAGGCGCAAGACGTGTTAGCGGTTCTGTGCTCAACGTATAATGGGTTTGTTCCCCATACACTCCTAAAATTTTATTCAAGGACTCTCGCGCCGTAGCATTTTCTCGTGCGAGCTTAATCGATTCGATACGGGCATGCTCATAGCTATCTTGAATTTTGAGCATATCCCGTTTGGAGAGATTCCCCGCAGTATATTGACGAACCGCCAGCTGAAGTGATGCTTCATGGGATTTTAAAGTCGAACGAAAAAGTGCACCTTTTTCCTCCGCTATTCGTGCCTCTATGTAACTCTTCTTTGCATCTCTTGCACTTTGCAATACCATATCGCCGATAGTGAGAGTCGCCTCTTCGAGTGCCAATCCGCTCAGTTCACGCCGTAATGGGATCCAAAGAAGATCCAAAAAAGCCACCTCCACACTGATCGTGGAGGTAGTGATACCGTTAGCACGTCCGATACTGTACCCCAGCAGTGGATTACGCATCAATCCCGCTTCCACCAACTCGCTCTGAGCTATCCCGATATATTCATAGCTTTGCTGTAATGCGCGGTTATTAATCAACATAATCCGCAAAGTATTCTCCTGTGTCAACGGCTCCGACAAAAGGACTCGTACACTCTCATCAACGATCTTCGCTTCTTGAGGTGTTTTGATCCATTGAAGATTTTTGCTCCCCTGCTGTAGTGTGAGCTGATTGACCGAGTCAAATGCCTCTTTTTGAGAAATCGTTGAACATCCCGAAAGGATGAACAATGTCGCTAGCGAGGCACTAACGGTTTTCACTACCATTTCGCACCTCCATATCCCGTGGCATTTTGATCCTCTTTCTGGACACACCCCTCTTCGACAACATCAACGGCAGGTGCAGGAAGGGTGTAAACACTTTTCCCCTCCGTAGCATTCGGGGAGGTAGGAGAAACTTTTATCTCTTCTCCGCTTGCACTGATCATCCCTATGAAAAATAAAATCAGAATACGGTTCATTTCTTGATCTTAATGATGATATTCTTGCCCTCTTTTTGGACAAATTCAAAATCCACTTTATCCCCTACTTCCAGCGGATGAGTCAGATCATGATCTATCACGTCAAATTGCATATTCATTGCAGGCCATTTGAGTTCTGGTATAGGGTTATGAAAAATACGGATACTCTCATGATTTTGGGCAATGGATTTTACCGTTCCGCTGGAATGAAAAGTTTGCTCGGCAATGGTTGATGAGGAAGCATGGTCATGGTGTTCATCCCCCATCGCTATTAACGGCGATAGTGAAAAAAGTGCCAAAACTGCAAGTGAAAAAATCTTCATAGAAACTCCTTTTTAAACAGTGTATCGGAGTTCTTTGTATTTTATATCAATCTACTGTTAATGAGATTAACCGCTATTTGAATACACACGAGCCAAATCACTCCGCTTACTATCTTTTGATACGGCTGAAAGCTCTTTTACCTGATCGGCGCTCATACCAAATCCCTCACTCGTAGCATAAAGGGCTGAGGACTTAATCTGTGCCTGCGTTTGATCGAATGACTTCTTTTTATCTAACAGTGTTTGACTCTCCGATTGTACCTGCTGTTCCTCTTTCTGTAGTTCTTGAGACTTCTCTTCAGTAACAACAGGATCGAGCCGCCCTACCTGAAAGGGTTGAGAATAAGGGCTTTGAAAAAGATAGGAATTGACGGTCATAACACACCTCCGTATTTGAAAAATCTACATCCATATAGCCAAAAAAAACATTAAATACTCAAATTAAGATACAATAATCATATTAAACACTGAAGGATCTGTATGCAAATTTTTCTGATTCTCTTAGGGATACTTACCCTTATCGCCATCTTGATGTACAACTCCCTAATCGGTAAAAAAAATCAAGTTGACAATATCTTTGCCGGAGTCGATGCCGTCCTCAAAAAACGCTTCGACCTCATCCCCAATCTTGTCGCTTCGGTTTCTCAATACATGGAACACGAAAAATCAACCCTAGAGAAAGTGACCGAATACCGTGCACAAGCGATGAAACCGGGAATCAGCGATGAAGCCAAAATTGCGCTCGATGCCAAACTCACCTCTGCACTCGGTGCAATCAACATCGCAATGGAAGCCTACCCCGATCTCAAAGCCAATGAAAACGTCATGCACTTGCAACGCTCACTGAGTGAAATCGAAGAGCAAATCTCCGCCGCACGCCGTGCCTATAACCAAGCTGTTACCGACCTCAACAACGCCATCGAGATGTTCCCGACGAACCTAATCGCTGGATGGATGAATCTACAACGACGCGCTGTTTTTGAAATAACCGTTACTGAGCGTCAAAACGTTGATGTAGGGGCACTTTTTAACCAATGAAATCCGTTTCGGAATTGACCGATTTTTACTACAAGGAGCTCTATCCATCTCTTAATGAGCTCGAAATAAATCGAAAACAGATTGTTTCGCATCTTAAATGGTATGGAAGCATGGGAGTCGTCGTTTTTATCATCGTTGCTCTGTGGATGGGGAAAAACTTCGGTTTATTGCATCCGCTGATGATCGGTGTTGCTATCGGGTTTATGGCGATTGCCTCAATAGCCTACCGTTCCATGACCGGTGGCTATGCCAAAGATTTTAAAGCCAAAATTATTACTCCTCTTATCGGAGCCATCGATCCCCATCTTCTCTACAACCCCGATTTCATGGTCTCCCAACATCTATTTGAACGAAGCGATCTTTTTAAACACTCCATCGACCGCTATAGCGGAAACGATTATGTCAAAGGTACTATCGACGGTGTACCGCTCGAATTCTCCGATGTCCTTGCCGAATATCAAACCCGCGATTCTAAAGGACGTACGCAGTGGCATACCCTCTTTCGGGGACTCTTTCTCGTCGCCGAGTTTAACAAACATTTTAAATCTAAAACACTCATCCTCCCTGATCTTGCTGAAAAAACATTTGGCAATCTGATCGGAGGATGGCTTCAATCCATGAATATCTCACGCGGTAAAGTAATCCAACTGGATGATCCATTATTTGAAAAACATTTTGTGGTCTACGGAAACGATCCCATCGAAGCACGCTATATCCTCACCCACTCAATGATGAAGCGTATTGTGGAGTTTCAGAAAAAAGTCTCTCATCCCCTGTTTATATCATTCGTTCATAACCATATCCATGTCGGCATCGGTACGGGGAAAGATTTGTTTGAACCTGCCGTCTTTACCTCGTTGCTCGATTACAAACAGGCAATGGAATACGTCAATACACTTCAAAATACCATCGGATTAGTGGAGGAGTTGAAGCTCAATGAGAAGTTATGGAGTAAAGAGTAACCCTACTCAAAAAATGCCCCATCAAAATGGGTCAAAATCTTCTCGTCTTTAGTAAGCAGCGGATAATCCCGCACCATAGCATTGGCAACAATAAGACGATCAAACGGATCACGTGTCCATTCCAATGAGAGACTCTTTTTGATAACGTCAAACATTTCCACCTCATCCACTCGCAAATCGATCATCGCATTCAAATCGCCGAAAATATTATAAGGGGTATCAGTGAGGCGACCGATCTCTTGCAAATATTTCAACTCCATCATTACCATCGGAGAGATCAATAATGTGTGAGCATTTTCTATCGCATCCAATGCTCTTTTTGAAAATTTCTCCAACTCTTTCTGCCGAAGCCATACGACGATATGGGTGTCTAAATAAAGGGTTTCCATTCACCCTCCCAAGACGTATTTATGAGTTCATCGTCACTGCATGAAGTAATTTTTTTAGGTTGAATTGCCTTAAGACGGCTTTTTTTATGTTCTGGAACAATCATCAAAATTTGCCCGTTTCGTTTCACTTCCAACGGTTCTTTGGTTTCAATCACAGAATCAAGTATATTATAGAGATTTTCTCGTAATTTTGAGGGTGTAATAGTCATAATTTACCTCCTGAATAAAAGTATTATATCACAAACGTACGCTTTATTATAATATCGTACGTTTAGGTCAATTTGTTAAAAAATGATATTCTATTTGGTCTAATGGTATCTCTTTTTTTACAACCATATCAAAAACACCATTGATATCATCTTTTTTAACATTATTATATTGTCCGATATACCCTTCCAGAAGTGTTGTATCCGCAAAATAGTATTTCTTTCCATCTATTATCAAATAGGTGGATGGATGTTTTACAGATCTATCATCAGGTAGATGAACAGCAATAAACCCGTGATCTTTTGTCGTCACTAAAAGACACGGATATTTATTTTGCAAAAGTAACGTCGCCAATAAAAATGACTTCTCATCACAATCACCTCCGTTTTGATTAATAACATCTGAAGGGTTCCGATTAACCGTACTCTCTTTATAAGGGATTTTAAGAACATATTGATAGGCACGATCTATTTCACAATAGCTATCACCGTTACACTCTTTTGTCAACATATCAACTATCGGTTTCATCTCATCATGTTCATAGACATCGTATTTAAAAAATTTCTCATGAATTTTGACCATACCGCGTCTTTCACAATATTCTTCATCTGTTTCAACAGGTAGCTGCGAACGCTCATAAATTCCAAAAGCGACAATAGCCGCTATAGAATAAAGAACGACCCTTGATATTACGGCTCTCTTCATACTACACATCTTCCCAAAACATTTAATAATCGATCTAAACGATCTTGTGTACCTTGTATCTCAAATATTGCACCATGTACACCAAAATCTTTATTAAGAATCTGCACATTGTTTTGTATACACTCATATTCAACGAAAGTGATATGTGAATAATCGCATTGAATTCTTTTCTCAAAAAGTTTCTCATACGGCAGTAACTCCGCTTGTGAATACGCCGCATTCGCCACTTCCGCATAGGCACGCACCAATCCTCCGGGTCCCAGCTTCGTACCGCCGAAATAGCGTACCGTGATGATCGCGGCATTGATTAGCTCATGTCCTTGTAAAACACTCAGTGTCGGTTTCCCCGATGTCCCTTTGGGTTCACCGTCATCCCCACTGTATTCGACAATCTGATCAAATTCGTTGAGACTTCGGGTAGCACTGACAAAATGGACGGCTTTGGGATGGTGGGAGCGTAGAGATGCCATTTGTTCTTCATACATTGCCATCGGCATTAAAAAAGCGATGAATTTCGACCCTTTAATTTCGATTGTATCTGAACTTATCGCATTGACCGTTACCATAAAACCCTTCTTAATAGTGCCATTATATAATATCGCCATGAAACTTACCCCTCAACAATCACTATTGCATTGGTATGAGACCCATGGTCGCCATGATCTTCCTTGGCGCACAACTAACGATCCCTATCACATCTATATCAGTGAGATTATGCTTCAGCAAACGCAGGTTAAAACCGTGTTAGAGCGGTTTTATTTCCCGTTTTTGGAACGGTTCCCAACTCTCTCAGCGGTAGCCCAAAGCCATCAGGATGATGTCCTAAAAATGTGGGAAGGGTTGGGATACTACACGCGCGCGCGTAATCTCCATAATGCCGCGCATCAATGTGGCGGAAATCTGCCGAACAATGCCCATGATTTGATGCAGCTAAGCGGTATAGGACGCTCCACTGCACACGCAATTGCCGCATTCGCCTTTCATGAACCGCTCCCTATTCTCGATGCCAATGTCAAACGGATACTTTATCGCTATTTTGCTCTGAGTGAGCGTAATGAAAAGAAGTTGTGGGAATACGCCTATACCCTTTTTGACCCCTCTCATCCCTTTGAATACAATCAGGCAATGATGGATCTAGGCTCATTGGTCTGCCTCTCTAAAAATCCCCTCTGCAGCCGTTGCCCATTTGAGAGAACCTGTAAAGGCACATCAGAGCCACACTTGTATCCTGAGCCAAAAAAGTCTAAAATAAAGCCTATTCGAGAGCGTTCTATCGTCATCTATGAACGCTCTGGGCGTTACGCCCTCTCTCAGCGGAGTGATCGGTTTTTACATGGGTTATGGGGATTTTATGAAACGACAGATACCGTGTATGGAAAACCGATCGGACATATCACGCAGCACTACAGCCACTTCACTCTTGAAGCCGATCTCTATCTCAGTAGAGAAACGTTTAGCCATGAGGCATTTGAATGGTTTACGCTGGAAGAGATAAGGGAGCTATCACTCAGTCGAGCCGATCATAAGGCGGTTGCGTTATTACGCTATAATTTGTAAAAATAGGAGGAGAGAGCGGTGTTACGAAGCATTAAAAACTACTTTTTCAGTACATTTCGAGAAGTGTTTGTCTATCATCACTCTTCACTAGAATTTCGTGCTAAAACCTATGCTGTTTTAATCGCCAGCTCCCAAGAATCTCTTCAACAATATCAAGAGACGTTAGAGAAAATCGCGTCTGAAATCTATTCCGAATCCGATCGAGCCGACGCATTGCTGCTAACCGTCAAAGAGTATATAAAAAGCATACACTCTAAAAAGCAGATGGGAGAAGAGCCTCTCCTGATAGATGTTATTAGAGAACTTCGACAGGTCCCCCGCTATGCCCTTAAAATTGAACCCGAGCACCTTGAGCGGCTACAAGAGTGTACCCAAGATATGGATTCTAAAATTTATCAAAAACGGGTCATCGATTTTTTAGACCAAAAACGGCTTGAATACAGAGAACTTAAACGTTAAAACGTTCCGGATCAAAAAAGGTATCATCGCTGATATGGCCAAATGCCGAATTAATCGAGACGAAAAGATCGGGATATTTCTCTTCCATCTCTCCTAGCATCACTTTCATCGATGCGCGTGCATGAGGCATTTTCACATCGAATCGCATCGACGGACACGCTTCATCCCCGATGGTCGGCATCTCATTTTCAAGTGCACATGCAGCAAGTTGGCGCTCACGCAATTGGATGAGAGGACGGATAACGATTAACCCGTTTCCTGCTTTGTATTTCGGAGCGAGTGCTCTCATCTGACCGTTGTAAATAAAATTCATAAAAAAGCTCTCTGCCGTGTCATCGAGATGATGACCGAGTGCCACTTTATTGCATCCGTATTCATTCGCAGCACTGTACAATGCACCTCGGCGCATACGGGAAAAAAAACTGCAAAACGAGGAGTTTTGGCGGATTTTATCAGCGGCAATTTCATATGTATTGGTTTCGTAAATTTTATGAGCGATTCCGTGTGCGGCACAGTGTTCACTGAGTTTGGATAAATCTTCACCCATCCCGTACGTCACCGTCACGGCTAAAATTTCAAATTTAAACGGGGCACGACGCTGCTGCTCATGCATGGCGTGAACCATCGTTAGGGAATCTTTTCCGCCGCTAAGACCGACAAGAATCTTATCACCCTCTTCGATAAGGCCGAACGTCGCATTTGTCCGCCCAATTTGACGCATAATCTTTTTGCTGAGTTTAATCGCCAATACGTTTTACCATCTCTAAAATAAATTTGGCACTCACTTGTGCCGAGCTTTGCAAGAATGCATCAAAATCCATCCCTGCTTCGCCGTCTGCTGTGTCACTGATCGCACGAAGAACGAAAAACGGAACACCGAAGTTATGACAGACACATGCCACACTCGCCCCTTCCATCTCTAACGCATCGGCATTAAACGTTTTTTCAATCCATGCTTTTCGCTCTGCTGATGCAACAAACTGATCTCCCGTAGCGATGATCCCCTCGTACAGTTCAACACCCATATCAATCGCGATTTCAGATGCCAGAGAGCGCATATCATCATCAGACTCAATCATCACCGAACTCTCAGGGATAAATCCGTCAGGATGACCAAATGCGGTAATATCAACATCATGCTGACACAATGCACTTGCCATAATCAAATCACCGATTTTCAAATCTTTGCTGATCCCTCCGGCAACACCGCTGAACAAAAGGGCTTTGGCGTCGTAACGCTCTAACATTACCGAAGCGGTAATCGCTGAAAACACTTTACCGATTTTAGAATAGGCGATGACAAGTTCATGCCCTGCATAGTGTGCTGAATAAAATATATTTCCGGCATGCTCTTCGCTTGTATAATCACCCAGTGCCGCTAAAATCGGTTCAATCTCTTCGCGCATAGCGCCCATAATGGCTATTTTCATTTTTTTCCTTACGTATGTTTTACTAAATATCGACCCAGTTTTTTTAACCGGGCATCGAGAGAACACACTTTTTGTTCTGACTCAAAAAGTGACAAAGTGTATTCTGTTTTTCCCATTGGAGAGATAACACGACTTCCACCCCAAAATCCCAATCCGTCTTCAAATCCGACTCGATTGACGAAAACGACATAATTGTGGCTTAGCAGAGCGGTGGATTTTAAAAGGGCATCCCATTGGGATTCAATGCTGATCCCCTCATCGCTAAAATCACGTGCCGGAGAAGCGGCCAGTACATAAACGACTTCTGCGTCGGATGCGGCAATCGCGGCAATACTCTCCGCACGCCACACATCTTCACATATCACCATAATGGCATTACCATGCGGAGTTGAAAACGACGCTATCTCATCACCTGCCCTAAAATAGCGCCCTTCTTCAAACATCCCATACGTTGGAAGATGATTTTTATGGTGGATATGGAGCAATGCGCCTTGTGAAAAATACAAAGCGCTATTGTAGACGTTATTATTATCCCATAATGCCGCACCGATAACAATATCGCATTGCAAGCTCGCATGCGCCAAATCACTCAATTCCTCAATCTTCCAAGCATCCTCATAAAGCTTGTCTTGGAGTAGATACCCGCTCAATGACAGTTCCGGAAAAACGACAACGTCCGCATCTTTATTGTCATCAACAAGCTTCAACACCTCTGCAAGGTTTGCACGAGAGAGTTTCGGTGAGGATTGAATCAGGGCGACTTTCATGAGAATGCTTCACATACCTTTGCAAGTGAATCCATATCCGAAATTCCTACTGTCTCGACATCAGGAGCGTTGCGTTTGTTCAGCCCCTTCAACACGGCACCGTTACCGAATTCAATCATCATGTCGATCTCACCGGCAATCGCTTCAATCGATTGTTTATATTTTACCGGCTGAATCAGTTGAATTTTGAGAAGTTTCAACGCCTCTTCTTTGGTTGCGTATTTTTCCGTACTCACATTCGATACGATTGGAGCACTAAAGTTCTCACACACCATCGCCTCCATCGCTTCACCCAACGGATCCATAGCACTTGAGAGGAGTGGACAATGGCTTGCGATTGACATATTCAGAAGTAACGCCCGTTTAGCACCTGCTTCTTTGAAGACGCTCTCCATAGCTTGAAGATCTTCTTTAATCCCTGCTACGACCAATTGTCCCGCTTGATTGTAGTTTGCAGGCCAAACCTGTTTCCCCTCACGGTTGGCATTAGTACAAAGTTCTTCAACCACCGCGTCATCTAGCCCCAAAATCGCCATCATACCGGCATTAATACTCTCACACGCACCGCTCATCAGTTTTCCCCGTTTATGAACCAACTCCACCGCATCGACATAATCGATAGCACCCGCAGCACAAAGGGCACTAAATTCACCCAAAGAGTGACCCAAGAACATCACGGCATCACTAGGATGAGCTTCTTGAAACAATTTATACGCGATCATTGAGACCAACAAAATAGCCGGTTGAGTATACTCGGTTTGATCAAGCTGAGCGTTTTCTTCAAATAAAAGTTTGGTAAAATCGACGCCGATACGCTCGCCCGCTTTCTCAAACATTTCACGCGCTAACGCACTGTTCTCATAAAATGATTTTCCCATGCCGATACTTTGTGATCCCTGACCGGGAAAAATCATCGCAATTTTTTTTGACATTAATGCTCCTTGATTTCTAATTCATACCCTGAATGGTCGCTAATCTTTTTCCGCAGTGTATTACGGTTAAGTCCGAGCCGCTCAGATAATTGTAATTGTGATTTAAACCGCTTAATCCCCGCTCGGATAAGGGGAACTTCATACAGATGCAAAAATGCTCTGTAGTCATTATTACTGCCGAGTTTTTCTTCCAGATAGTGTTCCATAATCTCCATAAGATCATTTTCGCTAATACTGTCGAAGAGATAATGAAGATAGACCTGACGTCGAAGTGAGATAGCGTTTTCACTCAAATCAGGGACAAATCCATTGAGATCAAACGGCTCAGATTTTCCAAGGGTAAGACTTGCTTCTTTTACAAAAGCATCTACTAACACGGCAACATCTTCACTTCGCTCAGATAACGGCGGTAATGCAAGACGAATCGTAAAAATTTCATCCAACTGGTCTTGAGAATATCGCCCACCACCGGTCGCAATCACACGTGTTCGTGTTTTTTGGATAGTTTCAATAAGACGTTTAAGATTGGCAACATTATCAAGACGATGAATAATAACATCGCTGTGGGACTCAAGTGCATCCAGTAACTCATCAAAATGACTGGCATCAATGATGGGTGCATGAGGGAGGATATAACGGGCGAGGGTAAGTTTACCCGTCCCCCGCTCTCCGAAAATAACGGCATTTACCCCTAAACCTTTGAGTAAATTAGCCGTTTTAAACGCTTCGATAGAAGCGTTTGATGCCGTTAAAAAATTAGTGACATCCACAGCCGTGATTACCGCCGCTTCCACAACATCCGCTATCATCCACTTTATTTTCAGCCGGAATTCCTGTCATTGCCTCTTCAGCCGATGCATCACGCACATTGCTGATAGTTACGCTAAACATTAAATCTTTCCCTGCAAGAGGATGGTTGAAATCGATAATAACGATATCATCTTTGATCTCTTTAACCACAACTTGAACGGTCCCGCCGTCTTCGCCTTGACCGTACAATGTCATACCGACATTCAAATCGATCCCGGCAAATTGCTCACGCGGAAGTTCT
>NZ_MIBU01000002.1:3026-3899 GCF_001830725.1 Sulfuricurvum sp. RIFOXYD12_FULL_44_77 | reverse complement strand
GAAACCATACTACTTCAAGAGCACTTCCGTGTGGTAACGGTAGATAATGGGCAAAAAGCGGTGGATGCGTATCTTAAAGAACATTTTGATTTGGTTCTTATGGATATCGATATGCCGGTTATGGACGGATTGATGGCAAACAGATTGATTAAAGAGATTGATAAACGCGATTCTCGCGGATTTGTTCCAGTGATCGCCCTAACGGCACACGCCTTAATCGGAGACCGTGAGCGGATTGTGGCGGGAGGATTGGACGCCCACTTGGCAAAACCGATCGATAAACATTTCCTTTTACAAACGATCGATCGCTATTTAAAAATTGCTCAGCAAAAACGTGAAGGCAATGTCGTTTAATATTGATTGTTTTTTGCGTACTATACTGACAAATGTATTATAATGCCGAAATCAAATCCCCCTTGAATAGAGGGGACAATTACAAGGATAGCAATGAAGCGATATTATGCCGCTTGGATTTTGGGTTTATTGTTGAGCGCTACAAGTGGTTCTGCTGCTGTTTTAGCGACTGTTAACGGAGATGAAATTACCTCTGAAGAAGTAAATAAAGTATTGATGGAAGGGACTCAGGGTCGTTTTGACTCTCTTCCTGCCGATAAACAAAATGAATTGCGTCAGCGTATTATCGAGGGGATGATTGCCCAAGAGTTAGTGTATGACGATGCAAAACGAAGCGGTGTTCTTGAATCCAAAGAGTACAAGCAAGAGTTGGAAGCGTTGGTGAGCCGACTAAAAGTTCAGCTTGCCGCAAAAGTATGGGAACAAGAGCAATTCGAAGCGATTAAAGTGGATGCCAAAGAGGTCAAAGCCTATTTTGATGCCAATCCGGAAGAGTTCGTCGATAAAGAGAAAATCCGC
>NZ_MIBU01000002.1:0-3015 GCF_001830725.1 Sulfuricurvum sp. RIFOXYD12_FULL_44_77 | reverse complement strand
AATCCGGAAGAGTTCGTCGATAAAGAGAAAATCCGCGCACGTCATATCTTGGTTAAAACTGCAGCGGACGCACAAGCGGTTATTAAAAGTATGAAAGGGCTTAGCGGCGAGAAACTCAAAAATGAGTTTATTGCACAAGCTAAATCCAAATCAACAGGACCAAGTGCAGCGAAGGGTGGTGATCTCGGTTACTTCCCACGCGGGCAAATGGTTCCTTCGTTTAATGATGCCGTGTTCGCTATGAAAGAGGGGACAATGTCTTCTGCTCCGGTACAAAGTCAGTTCGGTTATCACGTTATCTATGTCGAAGATAAAAAAGCGGCAAAAAAATTGGGATTCGATGAGGTTAAAAATTTCATTGAGCAACGTTTGAAAATGGATAAGTTTAAAGCGACCATGGAGAAAAAAATGTCTTCACTTCGCGAAAAAGCAAAAATTACCTACACTAAATAATCTTCATTACTTTCCCGCTTAGGCGGGAATTCCTTTAAAATTCATAAACATTGACATTAAAATACAATTAGCAGTATAATTGTCCATATAATTATCGGATAAGGGGTCGTAATGAGTAAATATGTTAATGTAACCAAGATGAGTATTACCCTCGATAACAGCGTCGCGGATGAGTTAAATGCGATGGCAAAAGAGCTAAATGAGAAGAAAAGTCATTTGATAGAAAATGCCCTTATGCTCTATTTTGATATGCTGGACGAGAAACTCTCTGACAAACGTTTACGCGAGGTAGCGGAGGGTTCGGTCACGCCGATCAGCGCCGAAGAGGTATGGAAAGAGTTGGGACTGTAAACGATGTATGCGATTGAATTTTTGCCTTCCGCAAAAAAAGAGCTTTCGCAGTTGGATCGTGTCATCCAAAAACAACTCAAAGAAAAAATCATTTTACTCGCAACCGATCCTGAGAAGCTTAAAAACAATATCAAAGCATTAAAAGGGGAATACAGCGGCAAATTTCGTCTACGGGTGCGAGATTATCGGGTGATTTTTCGGATTACAGAAGAAAAAATTCTCATTACGATCATCCGAATCGGACATCGTAAAGAGGTTTATTAGACTTTTTGATTAAATTGAGATAGACTAGTAGGTATAGATAATTTTGCTTCTTGTGTATAGGTAATATGTAATGATGATCCTCGTGGCAGGCTTTTTATTTCTTCTTCAAATACATGTCTAGCTTCATCTTGAACTTTTTTATCGAGTTGAATAATTTCATCAGACATTTCATTTGTAGTGTTAATAAGTGCAACTAACAAAGTACCAAGTGCAGGAATTTTTTCAAGTTCTCCAATTATATAATTTTCCAAAAATATTTTTAAAAATTCCCATGCATTTTTAATAGATATTAATGACCCGTTTTTGCTTTTTTCCAAAGATTTCAATAGTTTTTCTAGGGCTTTGATCATAGACTTACTATCTATCTCTTCACTAGAACTGAGTTGTTCGAGTATATTAATAATTTTGTCAAATAAAGTAGGTAAATTGCTTTCATCTCTACATCTTTTATAAATTTCATCAATATCAAATACAGAGTTATTGTCCTCCAATAAGTGTGTCAAGTCATAGCTTTTTACTGATGGAAAATAATGTACGAGAGTAGTATTTAGATTAGATGCAAATAGTTCAGGGTGTTCAATAAACTTTCCTAGTTGATGTGATAATGGATTACTCCAAGAAGGTCGGTCGTTTGGGATTAATGCATTTAAATAATTTACTGCATTCAATGCTTGTTTTGCAGTAGATATTTTTTTATCTTCATCAGGCAATGGCAAAAATTTAATTAATTCTTCTAGAACATTTAATATATTTTGTTGATGTTGTTGCAATGTGTTTATAAAAATTTTCGTAGCTTCAGTTTGTGACATAATTTCCTCTTCTTCTTAAATTATTCAAGATATTATAACTATAAAGTAATTGAGAATTTTTTTAGTTTAGATTTCTTTTTTATAAGAATAATTATATTACAATCGTTTGAGAGATATGTACTGCTCAACAATACAAAAGAGGGATCCCGTATCAAGTACGGGATGACGAGAAATGGATAGAGTTAATTTCGACCGATCGCATTCAAATCATCAAACGCTGATTTTACGCGACTTATCAATGTTTCTTGACCGCTACGTAGCCATTTACGAGGATCGTAATATTTTTTATTCGGCTTCTCTTCACCCTCTGGGTTTCCGATTTGCCCTTGGAGATAAGCTTTGTATTTCTCATAATAATCTTTGACCCCTTCCCATGTTGCCCATTGGGTATCGGTATCGATGTTCATTTTGATAACACCGTAGCCGATTGCTTCACGGATCTCTGCGTGGGTAGAGCCTGAACCGCCGTGGAAGACGAAGTTAACCGGTTTATCCGAAGCGGTAGCGAATTTCTCTTGGATGTATTTTTGGGAGTTGTTGAGGATGATTGGGGTGAGGACGACGTTGCCCGGTTTGTAGACACCGTGGACGTTTCCGAATGATGCGGCGATGGTGAAACGCTCACTCACGGCACTGAGTCTCTCATACGCATAGGCGACGTCTTCAGGCTGAGTGTAGAGGAGGGCGTTATCGATACTGCTGTTATCGACACCGTCTTCTTCTCCGCCGGTAACACCGAGCTCGATCTCCAATGTCATACCGATTTTATCCATTCGCTTCATATACTCTACACACGTCGCGACATTTTCTTCGAGAGACTCTTCGGAGAGGTCGAGCATGTGGGAGCTAAAAAGTGGTTTGCCGTATTGGGCGTAGTGTTTTTCACCCGCATCCAAAAGGGCATCGATCCACGGGAGAAGTTTACGTGCCGCATGATCCGTGTGCAAGATGACGGGAATGCCGTACAGCTCCGCCATAGCATGAACGTGCAGTGCACCCGCAATCGCTCCGGCAATGGCCGCTTTTTCGTTCTCATTGCTAATCCCTTTTCCAGCGTAATAGCTCGCTCCTCCATTGGAGAATTGGATGATAACGGGAGAATTAACCACTTTTGCCGCTTCAAGGACACCGTTGATCG
>NZ_MIBU01000001.1:0-16037 GCF_001830725.1 Sulfuricurvum sp. RIFOXYD12_FULL_44_77 | reverse complement strand
ACGAACAGATTGAACGCAAAAAGACCCAAACCGCCCAAAATAATCCCCCCTCCGAACGGAAGCATCTTTGCATCAATGTAAAACCCCGCCAAAAGTACCGCCGTTCCAAGAGCTAAAAGAGGCCAGATCCATCCGAATACTTTTGGATAACGATGATGAGCCTCCCCTACCACGACGGAAAGCTGTCCCATCGCTCCGATAATCACCATCATCACAAATCCGATCATGTAAAGATGTACCCATCCGATCAGACGAAAATCACGTAAACCGATATCAGGCTGTACAAAAAATAGGAAACTCATTGAGACGATATAAAAAACGACTGCCGCTACAAAATAAGGGGCAATCAGACGAAGGGGGAGTGAAAACTCTGGAGAGACGTTCATAACTGACTCTTTTTAAGTGCGATTGTAACTCAGACGATTACGGAAGAGATTGATTCGTATCAAGATCCTCTATCTTAATAATAAGGCTATTGAGTCGATCTTTAAAATAGATCTCCCCTTTTCCTCTACGATAAATGATGTCCATCTCATCATTACGGATAAATTGAAACAACCGTCCATCACACATCTCTTCTTTGCCGCGACCTCCGAAAATATCTTTGCCCAACACAATATTGCGCATCGTATCGGCGGGATAATCAGGGTATAAATACTCTTTGACAAACGCCTCTTCACTCATACATCCGCTGCTCACACATACCTGCGAGTCGATCGAAATTTTCTCTACCGCAACTCCGGCAGTAAAGAGTTCCACCTCTACCGAGGTCTCATCATGGCGAATATACCCCGTATCGGCAAATTTGAGTTTCGGGGTTTTGAGGGTGATGATTTTAGGCTCGCTTACACGGTAATGTTTGGTGGAACACCCTGTGAAAAAAAGGGCGAGGATACTAACCCATAGGATAAAGAATTTTTGCATGTACCTCATCCAGTTTTTGGAGTATTTCACTATTCAGAGTGACGTTCATGGCCGCAAGACTCGCATCGAGTTGTTCAGCCGTTGTTGCCCCGATAATCGTCGAAGCGACAAAATCAAACTGTTTGCTCCATGCAATCGCCATTGTCACCGGATGCAAACCCGCTTCGGCTGCGATACGGAGATACTCCTGCGTCGAGAGAAGCGTTTTATCGTTCATAAACCGTGCCGCCATCAGACGCTGACGTTTGTTTGAAGATTTGACGTAATCGCTAAATCGTCCGTGGGCATTGATATCCTGATTGTATTTTCCGCTCAATACCCCGCCGCCCAACGGTGAGTATGGGAGGAGTGAAATTTTCTCTTCGCGGCACAACGCGCCGATCTCGGTCAAATCACGTCGGTTTAGGAGAGAAAAGTTATTCTGGATCGACTCAAAACGGGCTAATTTTTCGTATTTGGAAACCATCAGCGATTTCATCGTTCCCCGCGCAGTATCGTTGGAGGTTCCGATGTAGCGTACTTTTCCGCTTTGCACCAGTGAATCGAACGCCCTCATTGACTCTTCGATAGGGACGATCGTATCAGGCCAGTGCATCTGATAGAGGTCGACATAATCCGTTCCGAGCCGTTTGAGTGATCCCTCAATCGCCCGCTCGATATGAAACCGATCAATCGCCGTGTAGCCGTGACGGATCGGAGGGACAAACCACCCCGACGCGGCACCTGCTACTTTCGTTGCTAAAATAACCGAATCACGCGGTTTGGTTTTGAGCCAACGCCCCACCATCTCCTCGGTCAATCCGACGAGACTCTCTTGCGGGGGAACGGGATAGAGCTCCGCCGTATCGAAAAAATTCACCCCTGCATCATAAGCTTTATCCATAATAGTAAAGGCATTTTTCTCATCACATTGGCTTCCGAACGTCATTGTCCCCATACATATAGGTGATACCCGTAACCCGCTCCGCCCGATATAGCGATACTCCATACATTCTCTTTTAAGTGTAATAAATTTGTAATGCTATTCTACCTTTTTTTGAGCTACAATTAAGTTCGTGAAATTTAAACGGGAGACCACAATGTTCAATATTCTCCGTGAAGCACAAGAACAATTTCAAAAGATTCATAAACTGCTGCGAAGCAATGCACTCCGAAACAGCGCCTATTACGCACACTTAAGTGAGGCAACGCAAGAGGCTTATATTACGATGAATGAGGGGATGTGTGCCAATACTACGGTCTGCCATCAGTGTGCTGAGCAGCGTGATTTTTTATATTCCATGTTGAAGGTACTCGAAGAACTTGAAACCGGAACCCCTCTCTCGCAAGAGTATGAAGAGAGATTAAAGAGCTTTTCTGAAAAAGTTACAGAGATTCTCAAAAAAATATCGATGGTTCTCACCTCTTTGTAACCTAAACGCATTAAGCTATAATCTATTCAATGAATAGAAACCTCTTATGCGATTTTTTTCACCTCAATCTTCCCGCAGATATGGAACAGTGTGTCGAGCTGTTCGCCATCTTCGGCGGATACACTGAGCCGATTGATGCCGATGAGCCTCTCGAATCCCTTATACGTCGTCACATTCTTGATCACTTTGAATCCCACCGAGAACACCTCTTATCACCCCTTAACGATGATCCTCTTTACCTTAATCTTCTCCATGCCATTGCGGTGGGAGATCGACGAGAAGGATCCGCGTTTCGTCGTGCCCGCATCGGAAAAGAGCGGGGGAATGAGGCGTTTGAATTTTTACGCACCAGCGGCTATCTGACGCTGGAGCGCTCTCGTGAAATGCCGCTGGAGCGGACTCATCCCAAACAACGATTTAAAAAAGAGATCGAACACCACCGAATCTCCCATAAATTTCGTTTTGCCTCCCCCTTTTTACGATTCTGGTTTGCCTTTGTGGAACCCTTTTCCAAATCAATCCGAGAGGGAAATACCCACTTTTTTTATGAGCATTTTCATGCCCATTTCAATGCCTTTGTCGGCTTCACGTTCGAAGAGCTGTGCAATCTCTATATTCGTGAGATCTTAGCACCCAAATTTGGGAGTGATATTCTCGATTCGGGGAGCTATTGGAACCGTGAAGTGGAGATCGATCTCCTTACCGAAACGATGGAGGGGGAGACGTGGGTCGGAGAGTGCAAGTGGACAAACCACAAAGTGAATAAAAAAGAGTTTCATAAACTCGAAGAGAAATGTACCAAGCTTTCTCTGATACCGGATAAAATCTTTCTCTTTAGCAAACGGGGATTTTCAAACGAACTGAATGATATGAAAGAGAAACGGCTCTTCCGCTTTTGCGCCGAAGATTTGAGTGTTTTAACTAACCGCTCTTAATGCCCCGTATGCCTCTTGGAGAAGCTGAAACTTCTCGGTATATTTATTGATAATTTTAGGATTTTTGCTCTGTACTCGGTCGGGATGATACCGTTTGGCCAACGTACGGTACCGTTTTTTCAAATCTTCGGGAGATGAGCCCATCGGTATTTCGAAAATTGCATGGTAACGGATCATTTTGTCGATGGTATCATTTCCGAATCCCCACCCTTTATAATTTCCATACAGTCGACTCATAAATTCATCATCATATTGGTAGTTGATGGCAAAATGGAGCACTTCACGACGATTGAGCGTTTTTTCGAGACGTGATTTTGCCGCAGCGGTACTCACATCGATAAAAATATCCTCTTCATTGGAGCTGGTTACGAGATTGGAAAGCTGCTGTTTGAGATAGCGCATTACCCAGCGATTCGGAGTCAAAAGAGTAAATTGCACACAGCCGGAGTTGTAGGCATAGACTTCGATATCCACTTTTTCACTCTCACGATACGGCACTTCAATCCGAACGGCCGCCGTTCTACAACGCTTAAGTGATCGGCTGTAAAACGATCCGGTAAGTTCATTGGCTTTTGTAAAACGCTCACTCAGAGTCTCTAGAAACTCCTCTTTTTGGTCGGAAGAATTTTCGTTATTGAGAACTAATACCCCGTTATCCAAAAACAGCGTGTTATGAATGTGATGATCGAAAAACTCCTCCATCCATGATTCTTCGAGAGTATTAGTACTCCCTTGAACAAAGATAGCGTTATTGCGTAAAACAACTTTCACGGCAACCCCCGTTAGTGATTCTTACTCTCACTAAAGCAAAAGAAGTTCCAGAAAGTTATTTTTTAACAATCTCCCCATAACACTCCGGACGGCGATCACGGATAAGTCCCCAGTAGTGGCGGTGTTCGCGAATGGATACAGGATCGAACTCGCTATACAAAATCTCCTCTTTATCACGTGATGCCTCAGCGACTTTTGAGCCCGTATGATCGGTGATGAACGAAGAGCCGTAAAAGGTCAGGGTACAACTCTCCCCCACCTCTTCACCGATACGGTTGGCGGCGATCACGGGGATGATGTTCGCCGCAGAGTGACCCATCTGTACCCGCTGCCAATGCGACGCCGAATCGACGCCGATTTCGGGTTCAGACCCGATGGCGGTCGGATAGAAAATCATATCGGCACCCATCAATGTAAGACTTCGTGCCGTTTCGGGGAACCACTGATCCCAACAGATACCGACACCGACATTGCCATAACGGGTCTGCCACACTTTAAATCCGCTGTCCCCCGGCTCGAAATAAAATTTCTCTTCATACCCAGGGCCATCGGGAATATGGGTTTTGCGATAATTTTCCATCACAGTGCCGTCGGCATCGATCATGACGAGGGAGTTAAAATAACGTTCCCCTGCGCGTTCGAAATAGCTGATCGGCAATACAACACCCAACTCTTTTGCCACCTCGCTAAAACGTTTGATCAAAGGGTTATCTTCAAGAGGGTGTGCCCACTCAAAATACTTTTTATCCATATCTTTACAGAAATAGTACCCTTCAAACAGTTCAGGGATCAAAACAATATTAGCTCCCTCAGCTGCCGCGTCACGAACCATAGCTTCAGCTTTTGCCACATTGGAAGCTTTATCTTCACTCATCTGCATCTGTATCGCCGCGACTTTTACCATTCTCTATTCCTTATTTGCTTTCAATGGCAAAATTATAGCATTGCTATAACCTACCGTACGCGCATTTACCCAAAAATTGTTATCCGATTTTAATCTATACGGTGCTATTCTAAAGCAAATAGAGAAAGAAGGAGGTTGTTATGCAATTAAATACCCAATTTAATCCGCTTCCCCAAATGAATGCTGAGACATCAAAGAGAGATAAAGCCCTCGATAAGATTGCGACTGCTGTTGAACTCAAATTGGAAGATAGCTCATCCCGTACTATTGCCGACATGCTGCAAAACCAAATTTCTACCATGTCACAGGGGCTTATGAATGCCAATGACGGTATCTCTATGATGCAGATTGCCGGAGGAACTATGAACTCATTGAGTGATCAAACCCAAAAACTGAATGATCTCAGTGTCCGTTACAATAGCGATACCCTCAACACATCTCAAAAAGAGATTCTTCAAAACGAATTTAGCCGTACGGTAGAATCAATGCAGCAAAGTATCGAAGGGAGCAGTTTTAACGGTAAATCTCTTTTTGGAAGCTCTCCCACCTTCTCATTAGGGGAGAGTAGTATCTCTGCTTCCATTCCGAATCTTTCACCCTCTTCTCTCTCCATTGAAAATCAAGACGGAATTCAGGCTTATCGTGATTCATTGGCACAAGCAAATTCAGATGTCGGTTCAACGACGAACGCTCTTTTCAGTGCGACCAATGTACTTCTCACTCAAATCACTGAAACTGCCGCAGCAAAAAGTCAAATGGCTGATACCGATATGGCGAACGCCGTTAAGGATTTTCAACAAAGCAATCTGAAACTTGATATATCTCAAATCGCTATTGCCCATCAAAACGATATGCTTCGACAAAATGTAACGCGGTTATTGGGATAGAAAGGGGTTGAAGATCGAATTTTTACATTCGATCTTTAGCTTGAATTCCAAGAAGTGAGAGTCCTGTTTTAATCGATAGGGCAACGACAAGGAGGAGCTTAAGCAATTTTGCTTCATCTTCACTCCCGATGATACGGGTATCGTAGTAAAATTTATGCAATCGTCCCGCAAGAACTTTTAGATAATCGGGAAGTTTTTGCGCTTGACGCGATTCGAATGCGTCATCGATAATCTCCGGCAACAACAACGCTTCAAACAACAATCCGTCCGCATCTGCACTCAGAGCGTGCAAACGTGATCCCATGATCTCATCCATACTTTTTTCACTTTTAGCGAGCAAGGTCTGGATACGGGCATGGGCGTATTGGATGTAATAGATCGGGTTGGAACTGTCTTGACGTTTTAGCTCTTCGATATCGAATTCAAGTGCCGTATCGCACTTTTTAGAGGCGAACATAAAGCGCAATGCTTCTGCACCGATCTCTTCGACGACATCACTCATCAAAATAACGGTACCGGCACGTTTCGACATCTTAAACGGCTCTCCGTCTTTGAGGAGACTTACCATTTGAGAGAGGAGTACTTCAAGTTTCTCTGAGTCGTACCCTAAAAAGTTCACCGCCGCTTTCACACGGGCAATATAGCCGTGATGATCCGCTCCCCAGATATTGATGTAATCCTCATATCCGCGCTCGAATTTTTGATTATGGTAGATAATATCACCTGCGAGGTAGGTTGGTCTGCCGTCTTCACGTACCACGACACGGTCATGATCATCACCGTGTTCGGAGGATCGGATAAAGGTTTTACCCTCGCTCACGTAAACACCTTCCCCCATTTTCGCCATAACACGATCCCACTCGCTGTAGAGGGATGCTTCACCGACGAAGGTATCAAAATGGACGTTAATTGCCCCCAAGTCATCCACGATAAGGGCTAAAATTTTATCTTTTGCCCAAAGCGCTAACTCTTTTTGACGGCTCTCATCTCGCAAAGCCTCTTCACCGAAGAGTTCTACCACCTCTTTGGCTAAATCGCTTAGGTATTCACCGCGATAGTATTTTTCCGGCCACTCAACACTCTCGCCGAGCAAGCTGCTGCGCCCTTCAAGCTGCAATGAGACACCGAGCAAATCGATCTGATTTCCCGCATCGTTGACATAATACTCTGCCGTGATGTCATAGCCCAAATGACGACCCAATCGCAAGATGGTATCACCATAAACCGCACCGCGCGCATGTCCGATATGAAGAGGGCCTGTCGGATTAGCACTGACGAACTCAAGGAGAATGGAGCCCTTTTTATCACTGCTTCCGAATTGCTCTCCATGACGTAATGCCCATGAAGCGTACTCATCCAAGAATCCTTCAGAGAGGCGAAAATTGATATACCCTTGAACCGATTCAACCGCACTGAACATTGACTCGTCGCTAAATGATCCTGCAATCTCTTCGGCAATGATCATCGGAGATTTTCGGAGTTCTTTTGCGAGGGAAAAAGCGATAGGGGTAGCGAAGTGGCCGAAAGAACGATCTTTCGGTTTTTCAAGGATAACATCAGAATTAAATCTATCGCGCAACAGCGCATTCACCCGCTGCTTCAAGGCTTACGCTTGTGTAGTAGTTTTAGGAGTTTCTACTGGTGTAGATGCCGTTGTATCAACTTGTTTCGGAGCTTCAGTCGGAGTTGTAGTAGCTACTTCATCCTCTTTCATCTCTTTTTTGAAATTACGAATACCTTGTCCGATACCTTTGGCAAGATCAGGAATTTTTTTCGCACCGAATAACAAAATAACAATTCCGAAAATCAATAATAATTCAGTTCCGCTTGGCATACTCATAGGTGAGTTCCTTATGTAAAATTAAGTGGGGAAGTATAACGTATTTTGATCAATACATCAACGCAAAGGTTCTACGAAATTTCCCACGTTTGGACGAACTCGTTGATTTGCAGCGTCGGTATCTTCATCCGTGCCGCTTTGGCGATCGAAACTAAAATTTCAGCCGCTTCATCCAAATTGTCGTTTACGACTAAAAAATCGTATTCGCTAATCCGCTGAACTTCCCGTTTCGCCATTTCGATACGACCGGAGATCACCTCTTCACTGTCGGTAGAGCGGTTGTGCAGCCGCCGTTTTAGCTCTTCTAATGATGGGGTAGTAATAAATACCGATGTTGTAATATCGCTAAGGCGATTTTGTACCGCATCATGCCCTTGGACATCGATATCAAAGATAACGAGTTTTCCCTCTTTAAGTGCTTTTTTAACCGGTCCCAATGATGTTCCGTAGTAATTTCCGTGAACCACTGCGTATTCTAAAAACATCTCCTGCTCGATGTCTTGTTTGAACTCTGCTATATCCACGAAATGATAATGGACACCGTCCACTTCCCCTTCACGGATAGGACGCGTAGTGGTTGAAATCGAAAAATAGATAGGACCGATATGATCTTTAATTTGGTTGATCAATGAACTTTTACCGGCACCGCTAGGGCCGGACAATACTAATATTGCTCCACTTGTTCGATTCACTTGTCATTCCCGAAATTTATATTAATGCTGATATTCATCCCTTTAAGAGATTTAGCCACATTTTCATTGGAGAGTGCTTTAAGAAGTGCTTGGAGAGCTTCTACCCCCTCTGCATGCGACGCTGTCTCCACCTCTTCCGACTCTTCATCTGTCTCTTCGAGAAAAGATGGCGACTCATTCATCACTTCATCTAACGTTTCAGCCACAAGCGATTCATCCCCCTCATCGGCATAAACAGCCGGTTCGTCATCCTCTATCTCTTCACCGATTGCCCGCTTCAATTCGCGCTCATCCAACATATCCAACTCGTCGAAATCTTCCGAATCATCCCTCTCGAGTTCTGCACTCTCTTCTTGATTTACGGTAAGTTCATCCAAGGCAGCATCATCAAAATCGAGTCCAAAATCATCTGATTCCAATTCTCGTTCCAACTCACCCTCGTCCAGTGTGCTCACAGCATCTTCTATTTTAGACTCTAAATCACCCAACTCATCATCATCCATAAGTGTGGAAATATCCATCTCATCCAAGGTACTTTCATCGTCTGAAAGAGTCTCTTCATTCATTGGAAGTAACTCATCTTCCTCCATTAGTGAAGAGATATCCATCTCATCCAAACCATTCTCACCCTCCGAAGGGTTCGCTTCGCTTAGTGATAATAATTCTTCATCTTCATCGGCTCCGGCGCTTTCTTCTAACGAGGTAGAGAACTCAATATCATCAAAGTCATCTTCATCCAGCAGTTCTTTATGCGATAGCGTATCCTCGTGAGGCAATAGATCATCATCAAATGAAAAATCATCTTCTGTCACTGAGGGGAGAGCACTCTCTTCTGAAGAAAGGTTCATGTCATTGAGCTCTTGGGCAAAATCATCCTCTTCTGTCTCTTCCAAAAGCCCCTGAACCTCTTGAACCTCTTCTTGATCCAAAATAGCCGTTTCAGGAAGTTTTTCATCAAAATCTTCTAAGCTGCTGAAATCAAATTCCTCTTCACTATCATTCAAGTGCTCAGCCTCCATCAACTCCTCCTCATGCCCTTCCAAATCCGGAAGGGTATCTTCCAAATTAATAGCATACATGGCTTCAGAGGGGGTACTCTCTTCTTTGGCATCGCCCTTTGCTTCAGATGTTGCGCTTACTTTCTTTTCAATTTGAACAAACATATCTACCAAATCAGTAGGCAAAAACGGTTTATTGATAACGTTGTCAAATCCCGAAGGTACCGCTTGACCTCGCGTCGCCATAAATAATGTACTTTTAACAATAATTTTCTCATTGAGAGATTCAAACATCTCATCACTGTACAATGCGTCATCAACGATGAGCAAATCATATTCGGTCGCTTCGATCTCATCAACTGACCAAATAACACTCAAATCGTCTTTCGTTTTTTGTGCACTGAGCGCTACCAGTTTTCGAACTACCGGATTATCGTTAAAAAGCAAAATTTTCATAATCTTTGCTACCCTTCTTATAGTATGTTCTTGTTCTATCAAAAGCTAAATGGTATCATTGTAACTAAAAAAAAATTAAATGATAAAACTTCTTCTCCTTCTTTTTACATTTAGCACCGTTTATCCGCAGGAAACTATATATAATTTCCCAGCTCATCACAGCCGTTTTATTCATCTCCTCAATCGCTCATTAAAAAATAGTTCCGATATCCTCATTATCACCCCGACGTATCATCATGCTAAAGTAACCAAAGAGATTTTATCATCGACTAAACGAGGGAGCAATGTAAAACTCATCGTTCAAGCCCCTCAAGGCGACCCTCTCTTGCTGGTACAATATCAGGGGATCCATCTTTTCATTTCACCCGCCTCACTGGCTGAAAGCATCATCCTTATCGATGATGCTTTGGTTTGTACGACGGCTGAAATACTTGATGATGAGATTCTCAGTTCTAACCACTCTTCCATCAAATGCAGTGACGATAAAAATAAAATCAAAGCTATCCGTCACTCCCTTACACCACTTTTAAAACACTCAAAAAGCTATTTAGAATAGTTTTTCAAGAAAATTGTAGGCATCTTGGGTTTGGGAGGTAACGATCAAAAGGGTTGCCCCCAGCGTCACCATAAGGACGACAAACGACACGGCGATTTTAATCGGCATCCCAATGACAAGAAGGTTAAATTGAGGCATTGTTTTCATCAGCATTCCAAAAATAAGATCCGCCAACATTGAGAGTGCCGTAATCGGAAAGGCAATCATAAATCCGACCACAAACATGTTTGTCATCGCGTGCATAATGTATTGAAACAAAGAAGGGGTCATCATAAATCCACCCAGAGGAACGGCAGAGATCGAAGCAGAGGCGTATAAAAGGATCCAATGGTGCAAATCAAATACCAATAGTACCATTAATGCCATCAACGCCAAAAACTGACTTATAATCGGCATCGATACACCCGATTGGGGATCGATTGCAGAAGCAAGTGAAAAACCCATCATAAATGATATTTGCCCACCCGCAAAGGTAATAACATGGTATGCCAACTGTAAAACTACCCCTACAGCCAATCCAAAAAGCATTTCACCTAATATAGCGACCGTCAAACTGAGTGCGTCGGTCGGAATATTAAGCGGCGGAACGGCTCCGAAAAAAAAGACCGTGAAAAAAAAGGCCATAGCCCCTTTGACCGATATCGGAATATTCATATGGGAAAATATGGGGACAGCCATAAAGAGAGAAGTAAATCGGGTAAAAAGGAGAATAAAAGCGATGGTTCTCCCTTCGCTGAATATCTCTGCCCATTCCATTTTTAGGCTTCTTTTAGCGTACGATCTTGCATACGATAAATGTGATTACATCGTGCGGCCAACGATTCATCGTGTGTTACCAGAACCATCCCAGCACTGTTTTGAATCAAATACTCTTCAAAAATATCCATCACTTCTGATGCCGTTGCACGGTCAAGATTTCCGGTAGGTTCATCCGCAAAAATCAAACGCGGTTTTTTGGATAGGATACGGGCGATCGAGACACGCTGCTGCTGGCCACCGGAGAGTTCCGTCACTTTTTGAAAAATAACTTTATCAATACCAAGACGCTCTAATAAATGTTCATCTATCTTCTGGTGTGCCAAAATAGCGGCAACTTCGAGATTTTCATGTGCGCTAAACCCTTTAAAAAGGTAATGGCTCTGATAAATGAGTCCGAGATCTGAGCGTCTAAGCTGTACCAATGCCGAATCACTCAACGTATAAATATCATTTCCGAAAAGTTCCACTCTCCCCGAATCGGGACGAAGTAATGAGGAGAGAATATGAAGCAAGGTCGATTTTCCGCTGCCGCTCACACCGACAATAGCGATCGATTCTCCTGCGTTCAGTGTAAGAGAAATATCCTCAAAAAGGGGATACTCGAAAGCATGGGATAAAGAGGTTGCGTTTAGTAATGTCATAAAGAGATTATAGGGAAAAAATGTTTAAGGGGAGTAAAAATGTGAAGATTCCCCCGAAGGGGAAATAAATGTGAGAGCGGTTTGGCTTACGCCATTTGAGCAGCAACTTCTTCTGCGAAGTTGTCAACTTTTTTCTCTAAACCTTCTCCGACTTCGTATTTAACGAACTCGACGATTTCAGCAGTACCGCCATGTTTAGCAGCCTCTTTCGTAATCGCTTCCGCTACGGTCATAGAATCATCCATAACGTAGTTTTGATCTAGCAGTGCAAGCTCTTTATCCAAAGTCGTATTGTCCGCTACGAAGCGAGCCAATGATCCTGGGATAATGTTTGCCCAGATTTTTTCCGGTTTACCGTCTGCGAGCAATTTCGCTTTGATCGCTTCTTCAGCTGCAGCCATAACTTCAGGAGTCAATTGTGATGCTGAGATGTACTGAGGAACGTTTTTGAGAGGTTTTTTCAAACGCGCTAACTCTTCGTTCTCAGTTTTGATCGCTTCGATACGACCGATAGTTTCCGCTTCTACGAATGCAGGATCGAAATCTTTAGAGGTCAATGTCGTCGGTTTCATTGCCGCAGCGTGCATCGCAACGTTTTTCAACATCGGAGCAAGTGCTTCGGCTACTTTTGCATCGCTACACGCAGCCGCTACAAGAACACCGACACGGCCGTTTGAGTGAACGTAACCGTTAACACATCCGTTTGCACCTGCATTGAGAGTTGCAAAACGACGTACTACGATTTTTTCACCGATACGTGCTACTTGAGAGGTAAAGTACTCAGTAAAAGTAGCCGTTTCGTATGCTGTTTCGTTCAACTCTTCAACACTGCTAACACCTGTCGTAAATACGTGTGCCGCTGTGTTTCCGACGAGGTTGATGAAACCGTCGTTTTTAGCAACGAAATCGGTTTCAGAGTTAACTTCTACCAAAGACGCTGATGCAAACGTATCGGAAACTTTAAGACCCAAAAGACCCTCAGCCGCTACGCGATCCGCTTTTTTAGCGGTTTGAGCCATACCACGGTCACGCAAAAATTCTTTTGCTTTTTCCATGTCACCATCACATTCAGTGAGGGCTTTTTTACAATCCATCATCGGCGCATCAGTCGCCGCGCGGAGGTCTTTGACCATCGCTGCTGTAACTTCTGCCATGATTATGCTTCCTCTGCTACTACTGCTACTTCTTCGACAGCCGCTTCAACTGCAACTTCTGCTGCAACTTCTTCGTCTGCTACCGCTTCGTCGTTTCCGCCGTTTGCAAGTGCTTTACCTTCGTTGATCGCTTCTGCCATTTCTTTACAGAAAAGTTGGATAGAACGGATCGCATCGTCATTTCCAGGGATTGGAATGTCGATAACGTCCGGATCACAGTTTGTATCCAATGGAGCAACAACTTTGATTCCAAGGTTACGCGCTTCTTGAACCGCGATGTGTTCTTTTACTGCATCGATAACGAACATCAAATCAGGCAATGTTTTCATATGACGGATACCGCCGAGGTATGCGATCAATTTTTCTTTTTGACGATTCATCATCAACGCTTCTTTTTTAGTCAAAAGGTTGATTTGTCCGTTTGCTTGCATCTCTTCGATGATATCAAGTTTGCGGATTGATTTTTGGATAGTCGGGAAGTTTGTCAACATTCCACCCAACCAGCGGTTATCAACATATGGCATACCGCATTTTTCAGCTGCATCACGGATCGCAACGCGAGCTTGTTTTTTTGTTCCTACGAAAAGAACTGTTTTACCCTCAGCCGCAGCATCAACAACTTGTTGATACGCATTGCGGAAATAACGCAATGTTTTTTGAAGATCGATGATGTAAATGTTTTTACGAACACCGAAAATGTATTTTTTCATTTTCGGATTCCAACGACGTGTTTGGTGACCAAAGTGTACACCACATTCCAAAAGGTCTTTCATAGTTACCATAAGTGGCTCCTGTGTTAATGTATTTTTTTGTTCATTCGTTTACTTGGGCGAGCGCAAACAGAGCCGATGAGACATCGGATGCACGAGAACAGCACGATTCGCTTGCGATTTTTTTCTTACGTCATAAATGAGGAGAGAAAATCGGGCGGATTATACTGAATTGGCTCTTAAATTTAGCTGTGTTTAATATTAGAGTTTTGTCACGTTTTTATCACACTGTTTTTCACTTATTCAAATTACTTTTATATAATTTTTGTTAATATCATTGCACGCTAATGCAAGGGCATTACATAAGGAGAAACGATGAGACAACGGATTTTAGGTTCAGTCATCACGGCTGCGTTGCTGACAACAAGCGCGTATGCCGATGACACGTTAATGCAGAGATTCGAAAAAATGGAAAAAGAAATGGCGGCACTCAAAGCCGAGTTGAACGCACTCAAAGCTGATAACAGCCGCCTCAGCACACAGCTCTCAACTCCGGCAGCTACGGCTTCAAAAACGGAAGTTGCAAGTGCCGGAAAAGTCAACGAAACCCTTGAAGAGATGCAAGATCAAATTGATGATTTGAACAAAAAAACGAATGGCAACAATTTGAAATTCGGTGTTGACTTCCGTACCAGTTTGGACAACATTCATTATAAAATGGCAGATGGGAGCAAGCAGAAAAATGATGCCCTCTTCAGCAACCGTTTGTGGCTCAATATGAGCTATGCGGCAACCAAAGAACTCAGTTTTGTAGGACAGTTGGCTTACAATAAAATTTTCGGCGAACGCTCAATGACGTCAACTGCAAATACCGGATTCGAAGGGTTTGACTGGGTTAGTAACGAATCTGCCTACAATGATGAATTACGTGTCCGATCAGCCTACTTTTTCTATAATGATGATGAGTTCTTCGGGACAGATATTCCATGGACTATCAGTATCGGACGTCGCCCCTCGACCGAAGGGCATCTTGTCAATTTTCGTGACGACGTTGAATCCTCCTCACCCCTTGCCCACACAGTCAATGTCGAATTTGACGGTGCCAGTGCCAAATTCGGTACCGAAGAGTTGATCGGATTAGACGGATCGTATTTTAAACTCTGTGCCGGACGCGGTATGAGCAATGCCGAACCTCGATTCAGTGCAGCACCCTACAGTGGACAAGATGCCCAAACAACCAATGTTGATATGGTTGGAATTATTGTCGTCCCCTATGATGATAAGCAATACAGCACAGGATTACAATATACCTATGCCAATAATCTTATTGACAGCGTAGATGTTACCAATCCTGCTCTAGGGATGGAAACAGTGGGTGGATTACACACTGCTACCGCATTTGCGATGGTACATGGTATAGGCGATGGTATCAACGATTTCTTAGATGATTCGATGATCTTTATCAGCGGTGCAATGTCAAAAACAAATCCGAAAGACAACACCTATATGCTAGGTTCAACAGAGAGTAAAACCGGTTACAGCTACTGGATCGGAACCCAATTTCCATCTCTTATCAGCGAAGAGGGTCGATGGGGGGCTGAGTTTAACCATGGCTCCAACTACTGGCGTCCGATCACCTACGGTGAAGATACCCTTATCGGTTCGAAAATTGCCGCTCGCGGGGATGCGTACGAGCTCTATTTTACAGAACCTCTCGTAGATGACATCTTGACTTTCCAACTTCGTTATACCTATATTGACTATGATTACAGCGGTAGCAACGGATTCTTTGGAGGAGAAGCAGGGACAACCAGTGGTTCCGGTGTACCTTACGCAATTTCAAGCGGAATGGGTAATGCCGCTAATTATGTCGATAAAGCTCAAGATATTCGCGCTTATATTCGCTATAAATTCTAACCTAAACTTCCGCTTTTGCGGGAGTTTGTTTATTCTACTAGTTTTGCTAATTCCTCTTTCACTTTAGCCACATGATCTTTTACTTTGACATTTGTCCAAGCGGCTTTAACAATACCTTTTGGATCGATGATATAGGTGGAACGGACGATCCCCATATACTCTTTGCCGTAATTTTTTTTCATCGCCCATACGCCGTAATCTTGCATCATCTGGGTTGTCGGATCACTGAGTAACGTGATATCGAGGCTTTGTTTCTCAATAAACTTTCGATGCGACGCAGTGCTATCGGCACTTACACCAAGGATAATCGCTCCCATATCATCATACTCATCCATCGCACTCGTGAATTCGCATGCTTCCGTCGTGCATCCCGGTGTTGAATCTTTCGGGTAAAAATACAAAACAATCCATTTTCCGCGCAAATCGCGAGAACAAATCTCTACATCGTCTTGGTTACTCAAACAAAAATCGGGGGAAACAC